>CBFGPJ010000106.1:0-8191 GCA_965650615.1 uncultured Fluviicola sp.
ATGCATTGGCTTCTATGCGCGATGCAGCTGCTGTTGCACGTCAACGTGGAATCAGTATGGACAAAGTGTTTAACGGTTAATAAAAAATAGTATGGCAACAATTAAAATCAAACAAGTTCGCAGTGCTATCAAACGTCCGGCTCGTCAAAAAGCAACAATCAAGGCGTTAGGATTTAGCCGTTTGAACCAGGTAATTGAGAAAGAAGCAACTCCGCAAATTCTTGGTATGATCAAGAAGGTAGCGCATATGGTAGAAGTTGTAGAATAATACTTTAAAACGAATTATCCATGAATTTAAATAATTTAACACCTGCGAAAGGATCCGTTCTATCTGATAAGAGAATCGGTCGTGGACATGGTTCTGGTGGTGGTGGTACTGCTACGCGCGGTCACAAAGGAGCGAAATCTCGTTCTGGTTATTCTAAGAAAATTGGATTCGAAGGAGGACAAATGCCGTTACAACGTCGTGTTCCTAAATTCGGATTCAAAAACATTAACCGTGTTGAATACAAAGCAATCAATTTAGATGCTATTCAATCATTGGTTGAACGTAAGAATGTAACTGATATTACTATCGAAGTACTACGTGAAAACGGTTTGGTATCTCGTAATGACCTGGTAAAAATCCTGGGTCGTGGAGAACTTAAATCAAAAGTAACAGTAAGTGCTCACAAGTTTTCTTCTTCTGCAAAAGCAGGAATTGAAGCTCAAGGTGGTTCTATTTCAGAAATCTAATTAACTTTGCCGACATTTTTTTTATGAAACGGTTTATACAAAACATAAAAAACATCTGGAAAGTAGAAGAATTAAGAAAGCGTATCTTATTGACGCTTTTCTTAATTCTCGTATACCGTATCGGATCGTTTATCATGTTGCCTGGTGTAAATGCAGAAGCAGTACTTGCTAATGCATCACGCAAAGGAGGTGACAACGTGCTTGAATCATTGTTATCGATGTTCTCCGGTGGAGGATTTACCAATGTGTCTATTATGGCCCTTGGTATCATGCCTTACATTAGTGCTTCGATCATTATGCAGTTATTGGGAATGGCAGTTCCTGCTGTTCAGAAAATGCAGAATGAAGGTGAATCAGGTAGAAAACAAATCAATACGTATACGCGTGTATTGACGATTATAATTTGTGCTGTTCAGGCACCAAGTTATATTTCATTGTATGCGTCTAGTATTCAGGGTGCGCTGCCTGCTGATCTATCCATGTTATGGTGGACAACAGCGGTGTCTTGTATGGTTGCCGGTTCAATGTTTGCTGTATGGTTAGGTGAACGCATTACAGATAAAGGAATTGGGAATGGTATCTCTTTATTGATTACCGTAGGGATCTTGTCCCGTCTCCCATCTTCTTTCTTATCTGAAATGGCTGCTAACAAAGATTTCCCTCTTAAAATTGTTTTGGAGATCATCGTATTCATGCTTATCGTACTTGGAACAATCCTGATTGTTCAAGGTGTGCGCAAAGTTCCTTTAAACACAGCTAAGCGTGTGGTAGGAGCAAGAGCAGTAGATGAGCAGGGAGCAAGAAACTATTTACCTTTAAAGGTAAATGCTTCAGGTGTAATGCCGATCATTTTCGCGCAAGCGATTATGACTATCCCGGTAATGATTTTCTCTCAGCAAAAAGACGGAGGTGTTATTCAATACGCGTTAGGTGATACCCATGGTGTTCCTTATAACGCATTGTTAGCGCTTTTGATTATCGTATTTACGTACTTCTACACTGCTATTATGATCAACCCACGTAAAATGGCGGATGATCTGAAGCGCAGTGGAGGATTTATCCCTGGAGTTCGTCCGGGAGATGAAACAGCTGAGTATATTGACTCGTTGGTATCTCGTATTACTTTGCCAGGATCTGTTTTCCTTGCATTGATCGCGATCTTACCTTCAATTGCATATGCTTGTAATATTACTTCTGGTTTTGAGTATTTCTTCGGAGGAACTTCGTTGTTAATCATGGTAGGAGTAGTTTTAGATACCCTTCAGCAAATTGAGTCTTATTTATTGAACCGCCACATGGATGGTTTGATGGAAGGATCCCGTGTGAGAGGAAGAAGAAGTATAAACGAAATGTCATCAGGTTTCTAGATTATGGCTAAACAGGCATCTATAGAACAAGACGGAACGATTATCGAAGCATTGTCGAATGCAATGTTTCGTGTCGAATTGGAGAACGGACACGTGATTACGGCGCACATTTCAGGAAAAATGAGAATGTTTTACATTAAGATTCTTCCTGGTGACCGTGTGAAAGTGGAAATGTCTCCATATGATTTAACTAAAGGACGTATTTCTTTCCGCTACAAGTAATTTGTAAGAAAGAATTCCGATAAAAAAAGCAAAAGATGAAAGTAAGAGCTTCAGTAAAAAAACGTTCGGCAGATTGCAAGATCGTTAAAAGAAAAGGAAGAGTTTACGTGATTAACAAGAAGAATCCTAAACTAAAACAAAGACAAGGGTAATTATGGCACGTATTGCAGGTATTGATCTACCAAAAAACAAGAGAGGTGTAATCGGTTTGACATACATCTTTGGAATTGGTCGTAGCACGGCTAAGAAAGTGTTGACATCAAACGGAATTGATGAGAATATCAAAGTTCAAGATTGGAATGACGATCAGATTGCTTTGATCCGTAACTCAATTTCTGAGATTAAAACAGAAGGACAGTTGCGTTCTGAGATCCAATTGAACATCAAGCGTTTGATGGATATCGGATGTACACGTGGAATTCGTCACCGTGCAGGTCTTCCATTGAGAGGTCAGCGTACGAAAAACAACTCTCGTACTAGAAAAGGTAGAAGAAAAACAGTTGCTAACAAGAAGAAAGCGACTAAATAATAGTTAGAAATGGCAAAAGCAAATCAAAAGAAGAAGAAAAACGTCAAAGTAGACGCAGCGGGTGAAGCGCATATCCAAGCTACCTTCAACAATGTGATTATTTCTTTGACGAACAACGCTGGTCAGGTTATTTCCTGGTCATCCGCTGGAAAAATGGGCTTCAAGGGTTCTAAAAAGAACACTCCGTATGCTGCACAGGTTGCTGCTGAGGATGCATCTAAAGAAGCACATGACTTCGGACTACGTAGAGTGCGTGTATTTGTGAAAGGACCTGGAGCTGGTCGTGAATCAGCTATCCGTGCAATTCACAATCATGGTATCGAAGTGATCGAGATCATCGATGTAACTCCGCTTCCGCACAACGGTTGTCGTCCTCCAAAAAGACGTCGCGTTTAATTTATAGTATTTTTAATCTAAAGGGGAAATTGATTATCGAAGGAAAAGCCTTAATTCATAATCCCCCTTTTTACATTTTATAGTATGGCAAGATATACAGGCCCAAAATCGAAAATTGCCCGTCGTTTCCGCGACCCAATTTTCGGTCCGGATAAATCTCTGGACAAAAGACAGTATGGACCGGGACAACACGGACCAAACAAACGTAGAGGTGGAAAGCAGTCAGAGTACGCTATCCAGCTTGGTGAAAAACAAAAAGCAAAGTATACTTACGGTATCCTTGAGCGTCAATTCTCGAATTTGTTCAAGAAAGCATCCCGCATGAAAGGGATTACTGGTGAAGTATTGTTGCAATTGTGTGAAGCACGTTTGGACAACACAGTATACCGTTTAGGAAGTGCTCCTTCTCGTCGTGCTGCCCGTCAGTTGGTTACTCACAAACACATCGTTGTAAACGGAGAAGTGGTAAACATTCCTTCTTATACACTGCGTGTAGGTGATGTTGTAAGCGTTCGTGAAAAATCAAAGTCTTTGGAAGCAATCGCTTCTTCATTGACAGCCTCAACAAACAAGCGTTACGATTGGTTGGATTGGGATAATTCTTCAAAATCCGGAAAGTTTTTGAGTATTCCTTCCCGTGATATGATTCCTGAGAACATCAAGGAACAATTGATCGTCGAATTATATTCTAAGTAATAATTGGAGCCTTTTTAGGCTCCTTATTCAGTTATTTAATCATTGAATTGCAGCCAAAGGGTTTGATGGAGGTTTCTTCAATCCGTCAGACCGCGCAACTGCAAAACAATTAAAAAGAAGAAAAACAAATGGCAATTTTAGATTTTCAAAAACCTGACAAGGTAATTATGATCCAATCGGACGAGCGTAAAGGACAATTTGAGTTCCGCCCGCTTGAGCCTGGGTATGGGATCACAGTAGGAAACGCATTACGTCGTATCTTACTTTCTTCATTGGAAGGTTACGCAATTTCATCTGTTCGTATCGAGGGTGTAGACCACGAGTTCGCAACATTGAAAGGTGTAGTTGAAGACGTTACTGAAATCGTATTGAACTTGAAACAAGTTCGCTTCAAACAACAAATCGAAGGAACGGATAATGAAACAGTTGTTGTTTCTATTTCCGGACAAGATAAATTGACTGCAGGTGATTTAGGTAAATTTACATCCGGATTCCAGGTATTAAACCCGGATCTAGTGATTTGTAACATGGAAAGCTCTGTTAAATTAGAGATGGAATTGACAATCATTAAAGGACGTGGTTACCTTCCTGCTGAGGAAAACAAAACTGGTAATGCACCGTTTGGAACGATCTTTATCGACTCCATCTTTACTCCGGTTGTGAACGTGAAATACACGATCGAAAACTACCGTGTAGAGCAAAAAACGGATTACGAGAAATTGGTTTTGGAATTGACTACAGATGGTTCAATTCATCCGAAAGATGCTTTGAAAGAAGCTGCAAAGATCTTGATCCACCACTTCATGTTGTTCTCTGACGAGCGCATCACTTTAGATAGTGAAGTGAAGTCTGAAACAGAAGAGTTTGATGAGACATCATTGCATATGCGTCAATTGTTGAAAACAAAATTAGTAGATATGGACCTTTCGGTTCGTGCTCTAAACTGTTTGAAAGCAGCAGACGTTGAAACATTAGGAGATCTTGTTTCTTACAACAAGAACGACTTATTGAAGTTCCGTAATTTCGGTAAGAAATCCTTGACCGAGTTGGAAGACCTGGTTGATTCTAAAGGATTGAACTTCGGAATGAACGTTGCTAAATACAAATTAGATAAAGACTAGTATCGCATTTGTGCTCCGGAGCTTCGGCAAAGGAGTAAATTAAAATTAATAATGTCGTAATAGGTGGCTGGGACGACGCGATAACAAGCCCGGCTAACCGTTACTTACGAAATTTAAAGTTATGAGACACGGAAAAAAACACAACCATCTTGGTAGAAAGACAGCTCACAGACACGCAATGTTGTCTAACATGGCTTGTTCTTTGATCGAGCACAAAAGAATCTCTACAACAATCGCGAAAGCAAAAGCCTTGCGTGTATACGTAGAACCTATTTTAACAAAATCAAAAGACGATTCAACTCACAACCGTCGTACAGCTTTCTCTTACTTGAAAAGCAAAGAAGCGGTGACTGAATTGTTCCGTACAGTTGCTCCGAAAATTGCTGACCGTCCGGGAGGATACACTCGTATTATCCGCACAGGTTACCGTTTAGGGGATAACGCGGAAATGTGTTTGATCGAGTTGGTTGATTTCAACGAAGTTTACACTTCAGGAGAGAAGAAAACAACAACACGTCGTTCTCGTCGTGGTGGATCAACTGCTAAGAAAGCGGACACAGCTCCAACAGCAGAAACAGTTGAAGAAGCAGTAGTAGTTGAAGAAACTCCAGCTGAAGAAGTAAAAGCGGAAGCAGAAGAAGCAACACCAGAAGCTCCTGAAGCAGATGCAACTGAAGAAAAGAAAGAAGAAGAGTAAAATCTTTGATTTAATAAAAATGGACAGTAATTGCTGTCCATTTTTTTTGCGTTATATTTTATAATCCAAATATTACAAACTCTATGAAACAAATTTATTTAATCGCAATTTTGGTAAGTTCCGTTTTTGCAAATAAGGCATTAAGCCAGGAAACAGGCCAAAAGACATTCCTTAATTCCACCCAACGTCTTTCACTTATTCGTTCAACAGTCAAATCCACTTCTTGTGGTGTTGACACCATTGTATACCCCTATTTGAAAGAAATGAGCTTTACAGCAGCAGCTGATTCTTTCTTTGTGGATGCAATGGTGGGAAGTGTCCGGACAGCTGCCCAGGCGTATCACATAGATGATTCAATCCGTATCCACGGTATCCAATTCTGGGGAGGAGCATACAGCACTTCTA
The DNA here is from genome assembly GCA_965650615.1 of uncultured Fluviicola sp. Taxonomy (GTDB): domain Bacteria; phylum Bacteroidota; class Bacteroidia; order Flavobacteriales_D; family Crocinitomicaceae; genus Fluviicola. The sequence goes on from CBFGPJ010000106.1 coordinate 6,169, forward strand.
CAGCACCTCAAACCCTGCAGGTCCGAGCATTTTTGTACTCAGTCGATGCCAATAACATGCCCCTTGTAAAATTGGATTCTGCAGATGTAATCGTTACCAATACCACTGATTTTTACGAAGCAATTTTTACAACTCCATACAGCTACAATCAAAATTTTGCGGTTGCAGTGAAATCAGTACCGAACGATACACTTGCCGTAATCTCAAATAATGCCGGCAACAGCTGGAGTAGCCCCAATTATGGCGAAAGTCTGGCATGGCGTAGGTTTGGATCAGGTTCATGGAATGCGACCCTGAGTTTTTTCGGCCAGGATTTGGAATATATGATTTTCCCGATAGTGAGCTATGATATTACTGCGGACTTTACTGCTGCGGGGCCAAGTTGTACAAATGAAGTGTCCGAATTCAATAATACATCTTCTTCCAATCTGGGTAACCGTATGCTGAATATGAACGCTTTCGATACGTACTGGAATAATGCACCTGATTCTACATTTACCTGGAATGCGGGTACGGTACAAGTTAGTGAAGATGCTACTTATACCTTCACTACGGCAGGTACGCAAGCGGTGTCGTTAACTGCTGATATGCTTGGTTATTATACAAATTGTTCGGATACATATACAACAGATATTCAAGTGACGGAAACTCCGGTGGCCCAAACAAATCCATCCGGTACGATTACAATTTGTGATGGCGAAACGGTTGAAATTTCAGCTCTTCCTGCTACAGGAGTGGATTATCAATGGCTTCTGAACGGGACGGATGAAGTAGATTCGGTGAACATAACGTATTCTACAGGTATAGCAGGAAGTTATGCCGTAGTTACCTCAAATGTTTGTGGTGCTGATACAAGTAATGTGGTAGACCTGGTTGTTAACCCGCTTCCACCTGCACCGGTTATTACTGCATCCGGAACAATTTTGATCGCTTCCCCGGCGGGAGGAGTTCTTCAATGGTATTTGGATGGACAGGAACTATCAGGAGAGGCGAATGATTCGTTAACTGTTTTACAAAACGGTAATTATACGGTAGTTGTAACCAATGCGTTTGGCTGCTCTTCAGAATCAGCGGTTTTCGAAGTGGATTACTTGAGCTTACAGGAGAATTCCCTGGACCTGATAGCTGTTTTCCCGAACCCGTCGAGCGGACAATTAACCGTTAAAGCGAAAAACTACGGTTCATTTACGATTACTACTTCAGAAGGTAAATTGGTGCATTCGAAGCTGATAGATAATGGTTCGGAAATGTCGATCGATCTTTCAGAATGCGAGAGCGGAATTTATTTTATTCATTATTCCGGAGAGGCGGGGAATCAAATCACGCGTGTCGTAATTAGCAAATAACAGATATAAAATAGGATAATTCTGAGTAAAGCCGGTTATTAAACTGGCTTTACTCTTTTTTATGAACTATAACTTTTGAAGTTGGAATAGAAATCCTAATTTTGCAAAAACATTTTAGTATATGGAAGAACGCAAGCCTGCGCTCCTGGTCCTGGAGGATGGAACAGTTTTTTACGGTAAAGCAACCGGAAAGATAGGTACAACAACTGGGGAAATTGCCTTTAACACGGGAATGACCGGTTATCAAGAAGTTTTCACTGATCCTTCCTATTATGGGCAAATACTAGTCATGACGACTTCCCATATTGGTAATTATGGTGTTAATCCGGAAGAGGTGGAATCTGAAACGGTAAAAATTGCCGGATTAGTTACCAAAAAATTTGCTGAGAACTTTTCAAGATCTTCTGCCGTATCAAATCTGAATGATTATTTAGTGGATAATAACAAAGTAGGTATCACAGATATCGATACCCGCTCTTTGGTACGTCATATCAGACATAAAGGTGCCATGAACGCCATTATTTCATCGGAGATTTTGGATGAGAAAGCATTGCAGAAACAAGTGAAAGAAGTTCCGTCCATGGATGGATTGGAATTGTCTTCCAAGGTGACAACGAAAACTGCTTACGAAATGGGAGATCCGAACAGCTCATTGCGAGTGGCTCTGCTTGATTTTG
>CBFGPJ010000107.1:0-8183 GCA_965650615.1 uncultured Fluviicola sp.
AACCTGTATACAATTCAATTCCCTGGTACCATGGAACTGCTCCATCTTCATCATTGTGCATGATCAATAGCGGAGTTTTCACTTTCGGTAAGCCAAAGATCGGGCTGTTCTCCACATACAATTCCGGTGAATCCCAAATGGTTTTCCCGATCCGGCTTTGAGAATGCTCATACTGGAACTGTCTGCTGTAACCGGATCCCCACCGGATCCCGCCATAAGCCGAAAACATATTCCCAACCGGAGCTCCGGCCATTGCTGCAGCAAAGCGATCTGTCATAGTGATCAACTGTGCTGTTTGATATCCGCCCCAGCTTTGCCCCTGCAATCCCATTCTTTTGGAATCAATGTTGGAATACTTTCTCAATACCGCATCCGTACCGCTTAAAATACAATCATAAGCACTGTTTGCAGGATGTCCGGCGGTATAACGGATATTCGGGATGAAGACCACATAACCTGCTGATGCGTATTCCGTCGGGTAAATAATAGAAGCAGTGGGTTTCGGTGCATAGTGATTGTGAATTTCATCCGAGTAAAGTTCATAATAGTAAACCAATAAGGGATATTCCTGGTCCGGATCAAAATTCTCCGGTTTGTATACCAGTCCTTCCAATGGAATGCCTGAATAACTGTTCCATTTGATCAATTCCACGGTCGACCAATTGTATTGACTTTGCTGCGGATTGGCAAAGGAGATCCGGGAGATTTCTGCTCCTGGTTTTGTGGTCGCGAACAAATCCGGGAAATCGCTGTTCGAAGAACGGTTAAAGATGATCCGGTCACTTTTCTTCGCTTTCATGAAATTGAAATAATTATGACCAGAGCCGGAGATCAATTCGAAATTCGGATTTGAAAAGGAACCTTTCACCCGGTAAACATCCATCATCTTACTTGTTTTGCTGAAACGGGTCAACAAAGTGTTCTCAGGATAAAAACGTAACGAGTCATTATTCAAATTGAACAATCCGTAGCGGTAATTGGTATCCTGGTCTGAATTCTGTAAGCGGTATGTTAATGACTGCAAGGTATTTGAAGTCAGATCATAAGCTAAAACAGCTTTGTCTGCCTGCACAAACAGCGTTTGATCATTCGGTCCCCAGCCAATGATTCCCTGGGGTTCATCCTCTTCGATCATCCCGTTTTTATCTTCAAAGAAATTTCCTTTCCAGCTACAGGTAATACACGCTTCTATTTGAGAATCCGTGTTCATCACATAATATTGCTTTGTACGATTATTCCAAAAAACGAATTGTTTACCATTTGGAGACAAGTATCCACGGGTATAGACCTTTTCTCTCAGGGTAGAAATTTTCCCGTCTGAAACCCGGATCAGGTAGTAATTTGTTGGGTTCATTGTATTCCAGGTTGCGTAGCGGTATGCTTCATCGCAATTGGCTAAAATAAAGGATTGATCGTAACGCTCAGACGATTGAAGGTGCAAACTATCGTTTCCAAGTACAATTGCTTCCCCGGAATTCAAATGGTACACAGCCAGGTTCGTTTTACTTTGGTCGCGTTTCAGTTCTACCAACTGTTGCGGCTGCAAGCGCTTGTCTTTCCAGTGCCACAAATCTACTTTTGATTTCTCCGTTTCCAGCAGCGTATCTTTGAACGGTTTTTCAGGCCGGTCAGCAACTCCGAAAAATACATCCGCATCGTTATTACTCAAATAAGGTTTGAAATTCGAGGATAGCACTTCGTCATTCGGAAAGCTCATCGAAGTATCGATCAGTTGCTTGAATGTTTTTGTATCCGGATTGATGGTAAACAAAGACCAGCGCTTATTGGAGGCAGTATCAACGGTTGCGAGGCCCAGTAAGGTATTGTTCTTTCCGGAGAAACTGATTCCTGCATATTCCGAAACACGCTTTTTATCATTCCAAACTTCCTTTTTGGAAAAATCGTAAATCCCCAAACGAACGGAGTCTTTCTTGAATTTCTCCTGTTGAACGAAAACAGCATATTTTCCGTCTTTACTCAATTCAAACTGGGTAACGTGTTTAAAGCACTTCTTATCTTTGGTAAGCGGATCAATCAAGGTCAATAACTTCCCGTCGGTTTTAATCTTTCCTTTTTTCTTCTCCTGCTTCTTTTCTTTTTTTGCCTCGCTTTTACTCAAATATCCCTTCGGCCATTCATTCTTAGCAGAAAGGAAAGCCACTGAACTTCCCTTTTCAGCCAGTTTAAATTCCTTCAACTGATCGTATTTCTTTACGGAACCATCGGCAGCAGACCAAATTCCCAATGAATCTTTCGGCCATTTCTCTTTGTTCACTTTTGCAAGCTCAACTTTCCGCAAGGTATCGAAGCCGGGATGGATCTTAAAAACAACATAGCTTCCACTCTCATCAAATTTGGGTTCATACCCGCGGGCAATGGAATCTTTCTTTCCTGTTTCCAAATTCACGAAATACAAAAACCCATCACCACGATACGGCTTGATCGAGTACACGCTAAACTTCCCGTCTTGCGAAAGTTGTACATCACTTACTCTATTCCAGGAATTATATACTTCCGGGCCCAGAATTTTCTTCTGTCCAAACACATTATATCCCCAAAATAGCATGACTAAAATTCCAAATCCAACTGATACTTTCATGAAAACCAAGTAATTTTAAACTAAAGGTTAAATATAAATACTTAATTTGTGACACAAATAAGAAAAACGCATGATCCTAAGAAAAGGAATATTACTTGTGATTACACTACTTTGGGTATTCCACTTTTCTGCGCTTTCCTATGAAATTCCGAAATCTGCATCGGATATAAGGAACAATTCGAACCCACGACCAACCTCGGTAATCGAATTGTTCAACCTGATCGATCCGGTAGAAAAAAGTGAAGTCCAGGACGAACCTGCAGGAAAAAAGGCAACCGGGACCGATAAAAAATCAACACCCGGCGACAGTATCGCAGTACTCAAATTACTGAAAGCCGCTCAACCGATCGCTCATTCCGATTACAAAAAAGCATTCAAGCTCACCACCGAGGCCATGCACATTGCAGAAGCAACGAAAGACAAGGAACTCATGGGAAGAGTGCAAAACTCCATGGGAAACCTGTATTGGTTTTCCGGAGACTACACCCATGCTTCAGAATATTACATTGGCGCACTCAAAAATTTTCAAAAAACCAAAAACCAGGGCCAGATTGCCGAGTGTTACCGCAACATCGGCTGGATCTATCTGGGCCAGAAAAAGTATGAATTGTCAGAAGAGTATTTGCTGAAGTCCTTAAACCTCAATATCAAAATTAACAACAGGCAGCGGACCATCATCAATTACGATGACCTGGCGAATTTATACCTGACTTCCGGGCAATACAAAAAAGGTCTGGAGTCTTGCGGGAAATCGATCAAACTGGCAAGAAAGTACAATTATACAGATGCAATCGGGACCATACATGTTACAAGCGCCCAACTCAATTACGGTTTAAAACGCCTGGCTGAGGCCGAAAAGGAATACCATGCCGGGATCGCAATCCTGGAAAAAGTCCCCAATGAATTGTACAACCTTTGTTTGGGGTATTTGGGCTTGGGGAAAGTCAAAAATGATCAGGGCAAATTAGCGGAAGCGCTTCCCTTGTTTGAAAAAGCAATCACCCTTGCCAAAACACATAACTTCCCTCCTGAATTGGCTGAAGGATACTTCCTGGCTTCCAAAATCTACAGTGCTCAGAACAACCTGGTAAAAGCTTACAACTACATGGAGCTGTATGCCCGGACCAATGACTCTGTCAATGCGCGGAACAATCGCGATTATATCCAGGAAATGGGTGCAAAATTGGAATACGAACAGAACAAACTTCAAATTAAATCCCTGGAACAGGAACAGAAATTATCGGATGCGAAATTAGACCGTGAACGCAATTTCAAGATCTTCCTGATCGTCATCATTTTCTTTTTGTTCCTGCTTGGTTTCTTTATCTATCGCTCGTTTTTGCGCAAAAAAAGGGACAACGAATTGATTGCGAAAGCTTACCTGGAAATTGAGATCAAAAACAAAGACATTTCCGATAGTATCGAATATGCCTTGCAGATCCAGCAAGCCAGGTTACCGCATGTGGAAAGCATCCAGGAATCCTTTCCGGAATTTTTCGTGATGTACCTTCCAAGGGATATTGTGAGCGGCGACTTCTATTGGTTTACCGAAACTGAAAATGGAAAAAAGATCTTTGCCGTTTCCGATTGCACGGGACATGGGATTCCGGGTGCTTTTATGAGTATGATGGGAATCGATGGCTTGAACTACGCAATCCTGGAAAAACGGATTGAAAGTTCATCACAGATCCTGAACCATGTCAATAAATTCATTATCGAGTCCCTGAAACAGGATTTGGCTACTGTTAAAAGTAAAGATGGGATGGACACGGCGATCTGCATTTTTGAAAAGGATTTGAGCAGTGTAAAATACGCCGGGGCAAACAGGCCGTTGTGGCTGATACGTGACAAGGAACTGATCCAGTATTCGCCGGATAAAATGTCTATCGGAGGAAATAATTATTCTGATTACGAATTCAATGAAATGACCATCCCGCTCCAAAAAGGAGATTCTGTTTATTTATTCTCCGACGGATATCCCGATCAATTCGGCGGTGAACGGAATAAGAAATTTATGACTAAAAACCTGAAACGCCTGCTCCTGGAGATTACTCATCTTTCGGCAAGAGAACAGGAATCTATTTTACAAAAAAACCTGCAAAACTGGAAAGGCTCTCTCCCTCAAATTGATGATATTATCCTGGTAGGAATTAAACTTTAATGGTATGAAAATTACGCTTGTTAGTTTGTTGTTCTTTTTTACAACCGAATTATCAGCTCAACACAGTCTTGTATTTCCACAACCTTCCAACGTGGAGCAAACAGCAGATAAATTTGTCTTTAACGGTCGACTGACGGTCGACAATACACAGGTCCCAAAGGAATTGTTCCCGTATTTGCAGCAATTGTTCGGACGTCAGTTCGTTCACCTGGAATTGAGTACTGCAAAAGAAGCAACTATTCGTCTGCAACAAATTCAAACCTTTGTCTATACGGAAGGATACCAGTTGTCAGTGACCAATAATGGGATCGAGATCCAATACAGCAGTTATCAAAGTTTGCTGAATGCCTTTCAAACTTTAAATCAATTGATTCAGAATCCAAAAGAAGTGGCCGGTATTCGCATTTCCGATCAACCGGCGTATGCTTACCGTGGAGTTCATCTGGATTGCAGCCGTCATTTCTTTTCCATAAATGAATTACAAAAGTTCATTGACCAACTGGCAAAACTGAAATTCAATCGTTTTCACTGGCATTTAACAGACGATCAGGGTTGGAGAATTGAGATCAAAAAATATCCGAAACTGACAAGTGTAGGAGCGTGGAGAGACAGTACACTCATCGGGCACTTCAGTAAGCAACCTGTTGAGTGGGACCATACCAGATACGGTGGTTTTTATACCCAGGAAGAAGCGAAACAATTGGTGGAATATGCGCGTATTCGTGGAATTGAGATCATTCCTGAAATTGAAATGCCCGGACATGCAAGAGCAGCTTTGGCAGCTTACCCGGAATTGAGCTGTACCGGAAAACAGCTTCCTGTGGTTGGTACCTGGGGTGTTTTTGATGACGTGTTTTGCAGCCAGGAGAAAACCCGATCCTTTCTGAAAGATGTTCTGGACGAGGTGATGGAGATTTTTCCTTCGCATGTAATCCACATCGGTGGAGACGAATGTCCCAAGGTAAATTGGGAAAAATGTCCGAAGTGCAAAACAATTATGACTGAGAATCACCTGCATTCAAGCCATGAACTTCAAAGTTTTTTTATCCGGGACATTGAAAAATATGTCAATGCAAAAGGAAGGACCATCATTGGTTGGGATGAAATCCTGGAAGGTGGTTTGGCACCGAACGCACAAGTAATGTCCTGGCAGGGAATGGAAGGTGGAATTGCAGCTGCCAAATTGAAACACCAGGTGGTCATGACGCCAACTTCTTATTGTTATTTCGACTATTACCAAAGCGGACATCCATCAGAGCCATTGGCAATCGGTGGTTATCTTCCCCTGGAAAAAGTATACCAGTTCGATCCGGTAAAAGGCCTAGAAGATCAATACAAGCAATACATTTTGGGTGGTCAGGCAAATCTCTGGACGGAATACCTGCCAACCATTCAAGCAGTAGAATATCAAACTTTTCCGCGTTTGGTCGCTATGGCTGAGGTCTTGTGGAACAAAAGCAAGGTTCCCTATTCCGACTTTGTAGAAGCTTTATCGACCACTTATTTACCGCAGCTTCGCAGTGATGGTGTACGTTTCTCAACTTCTTTCCTCGACCCGGCACTGGAGATCAGACCCTATAAAACAGGGGTGAGTTACGGCTTGATCAAACCTGTGGAAGAGGTCGTTTTTTCAGTAAACAATGAAGTGGTAACCGGAATCAATATTGAACGAACAGAGCAGGCAGAAGAACACCGCTACCTCGTGCATTCCAATATCGGAGACCAGGAATTACGCGTATGCGATTATACCTTCATTTCTCACCTGGCATTAGGAAAGAAAATTTCTTTTGACACAAAACCACATGAAAAATACGATCACAACGGCAGCCTGGGACTCACCGATGGTGTTGTTGGGAAGAAACCTTGGAAAGGAAACGAATGGCTTGGATTCAATAACGATACCATCCAATTCACACTCGACTTGGAAGAGCTGACTACCTTCGGAAAAATACAGATTGAAACCCTGAATGATCCCGGATCCTGGATCTACCGGCCGGAAAGATATGTGATTCAACTGAGTTCGAATGGGAAGAAATTTAAAACGGTCGCAAAAGCAAAAATGAACGGGGACCTCATTCAACTAAAGAAAAAAATGAAAGCCCGTTATGTCAAAGTGATGATCTACAATAAAGAATTGATTCCCCAGGGACAAACGGGGGCCGGTTTCACACCCTGGACATTCATTAATGAAATCATTTTAAGCAAATGAAAACAGAAATTTGTGTAGGCACGCTGGAAGCTGCGCGGATTGTCAGTAAGCAGCCAATTGACCGGATTGAAACCTGTATTGCACTGGAACAAGGAGGATTAACTCCATCAAAAGCCATGGTTTCCTGGATCCACAATACCTTTCATTTGGAACAACATGCATTGATCCGCGTTCGTGCCGGTGGTTTTGTTTACAATTACGATGAAATTGTGGTCATGCGCGATCAGATACTGGAACTGAAAGATTCCGGAATCAAAGGGTTGGTTGTGGGAGCATTGACAAAAGACTTCAAATTGAACCTGGAGGCATTGGAAACCTGGAAACGAACTGCTCCCAATGTTGATTTTACTTTTCATCGCGCTTTTGATAACGTAGATGATTGGCGAACAGCCATGGACCAACTTGTAAAATTAGGTTTTAAGCGTATTTTAACGAGTGGTTCTGATCTGAGTGTTGCGCATGGAATAAATCGTCTGAAAGAGCTTGTTTCGTATGCAAACGGGCGTATTGAGATCATGGCCGGAGGTGGTGTGAAGGAAGAATTGATCCCCGAACTGAAAGCAACGGGAGTGCAGGCCATTCATTTTTCGGGGACATCCCAAGTAACGGTTGAGTCCGGAACTGCTTTTGAAGAAACACTTTTGCTGCCGGATGAGAACAAATTGACGGCTATTTTAGCAGCGATCCAGGATAACGAATAATAAAATGAATTCGTTATATAACGAATTGATGAAAACATGATATCATGTTTTATTGTTTTAACTCAAGACTATTAAAAAGCCCCGATACCATAATGATATCGGGGCTTTTAGTTATTCAGCTAATTATTAATTCTTGATAAGCTTAAATGATTGAGTCGCCCCACCTACTTCAATGTTCAGGAAGTAAACTCCCTGTGCTTCAGTAGAGATATCGAAGGTAATTCCACTGGTTGTTTGTGGTTTCTCTTCTCGGATCAATCTTCCGGTTACATCACGAATAACAAATGACTTCAGGTTCACTTCCTTATTGAAAGAAACGGTGATTTTGCCATTTGTCGGATTCGGATAAACCGAAACATCTTCGAAGTTCAAATCATCAATTCCCAAATTGGAAATCGTTACACAAGCACTTGTATCCGTACAACCATTTCTGGTTACGATTACCGCATACGATCCGTTTGCAGTTGCGATGTACGATTGGCTCGTAGCTCCGGCAATCGGTGTATTGGTTGT
>CBFGPJ010000108.1:0-8084 GCA_965650615.1 uncultured Fluviicola sp.
AGGATCAGGGCATGGTCCATTGATTCCCGGATTTCAATGGTAGGCAAATGCGCCGCGTGTTGAAGCCTCAAACTGGTTAGCAGCTGCTTATATAAATGTGCTTTGATATTCGAAAGCTGGCTCTTTTTTATTCCGCTGATCTTGGAGATGGCCAATTCGTCAGAATAATTCTCTGTTTTATCAATAAAATCAAACAACTGCAAATACTTTATTTCTTCCTGGGAAGAAGAATTCCGGTTCGCATAAAGCTTAAAACTTCGTTTTTCTGCCTTTGATAAGGAAGAAATTAAACGAACTAAACTATCTGTTGATCCTGTGGACATTGTAATTTTTTGCTTAAAATAATGTTCGTAACATTTTGATTTACAGGTAATTAAATATAATTGATTGAAGCTTGGTTATCGTAAATCTTAAAAAGATTGATTTCGGATAATCAAGCTTGTGTTTCATCTTTGTTTTGTTCGAATGATTTTCATAGTCATTCACATTAAAAAGTACTCTTTTGAGTAACAGGAGTAGGGGTGCTCTTGTTTTTTCGATTAATAGCAAAATCCTTTGTCTATTGGCAAAGGATTTTTTATTTTCCAAAAATACGTTGAATTGTTGAATTAAGATTTCCGTGAAGAAAAGAAAATCCTTCGGAATGAATTTTCTCATTGGAGACTTTGTTCCCATAAAGCAGCATCATGGCCATTTTCCCGAACAGGACCCGAACAATAAATGCCGGAACCGCAGGCAACAGTCTTTTATTCAGTGTCTTGGCAATGAGTTTTGTGAGTTCTTTATTGGTGGTATTTCCGGCTGAAGCATGATAAGCTCCCTCCAGTTTGTGTGTAATAATGTATTCGAAAATACGGGATAGATCCTCGCTGTAAATCCAGGGAATGGCTTGTTCTCCCGAGGAAAGAACCGCTCCGAATCCTTTTTTTATCGGCTTGGCCAACTTCTCCAAAGCACCACCGGTTTCACTCAATACCACCGCAATCCGGATTTTTGAAACCGTACAGATCTGTAAAAATTGATCTGCTGCATTTTCCCATTTGCGGGTTATGTCTGAAATGATATCGTTCCCGAACGGATCGGATTCTTTGTAAATCTTTTCCGGATGCTCGAATCCGTAAGCCACAGCACCTGAAGCTGAAATATATTGTTTAAGGTTTGATGAATTCTTAAACGATTCAAACAAAAAGTTGGTTGGTTCAATTCGGGATGAGTACAACTCATTGATCCGGGATTTTGTCCATCTTTTTGCTGCCAGTTCTGCCCCGCACAAGTTGATGAGGATATTTGTACCGGCAATCGCTGAATGATCTATTTTACCTGATTCCGGATCCCAATTCAGGACAAAATGTGCTGCATCGGATGGTTTGCGCGAAAGGATCCAAACCTCATGTCCGGCTTTTCTCAAATGATTTGCCAATGCTGTTCCAATAAGCCCTGAACCTCCTGCAATAACGATCTTTTCCATATACTGAATTGTTTTCAGGGTCTAATTTAAGCGAAAAAAAAGGTGCCATTTGTTATAAACCTGTTACTTTTACATGACCTGTCATTTTGAATGAAACAAACGTTATGAAAAAGTATATTTTCCCTTTATTGCTTGTCGGATTGGTATCCTGTGGCTCGGATAACTCCGCTGAAAAAAAAACTGAAGAGAAGAAAACCATTGTAAAGCACTTCAAAAATGAAGCTGAAATGGACCAACAGGTATTGGAACTGAAAAAAATAACGGAATCTTCGGGCCTAACAGCGAATTCATTGCATTACGAAAAAGGTGACGGAGAAATGATCGAAGTGATTGGGCATCTGGATACTGCGAATGTAATTCAGATCATTGAAGAACAATTTTCAGAAGGAAATGGGAAAACAAACGGTACGCGTTACTATTTCTTAAATAACGGAAAACCTTTTGTAACACAGGAATTGATCGACCAGGTCAGTGGTGAGAACGAAGCGGTTTTTATCGATCGCATTTCCTATTACGACGAAAAGGGAAAAATCATCAAAACTAAAGAGCGCAGTGCTTCTTTCCAGGACGACATCAATGGGATGAAATATAAACCTGCACCCCTTCACCCGATCAGTTCGAACCGGGCAATGGATGCTTTGAATTCCAAAAAAGAATTTGCAACTACTTTCCAGGGATTTGTAAACCAGGACATGTTCAGTTACATCATTTTGGGAGCAGATGACCCGAATGGATTTACTACGGCTTTAAGATTGGATTACAAAGATCAATTGATCAATATTCTGGCGAGTGACCCTGAAAAATACCTGGGTGCCAACGTGAAGGTAAACTTTGAAGTTCACAACGACAGAGGATTTGAATTCCAGGTTTACGCCGGCGGGAAATTCGTTGATTAATATTCAAAATTCCATAAAACAGTAGGGGCGCGATTAATCGCGCCCCTACTGTTTTATATTAGATACGATTTATTTGATTTTTCCCAATTCCGCTTTCAGGTAATCGATGATCTCAATTTCGATCGGATCTCCGTGTTTCAGATCGGATAAATAAAGTGAAATCCAGTCGATCAAATGGATCAGGTAAATGCTTTTTTCAACCTGGGTAGATCCTTTCGCTGAAATAATTTCTACTTTATCTGTTTTTGATCTAGTACGTTCAATTGAAATGTCAAAACGTTTCTGATTGCGCATTGACAAGTCACCTGTTTGGATAAACAAGCACGCATAACGGTTGTCTCCTCCACCCCATCCTACAAGTTCGTTGTGGTTCATTTCAGGAATGACATGCTGCCAGCACAATTCTTTGGAGTTCTCATTGAATTGCTGTTTTGCACGAATCGTGATTCCTTCGTATCCTGCACCTGCGTACACGGCAATCGTTCGTTTCTGAAGTTCGTGTGCTACACGCATTGCTTCAGATTTGATCTGGGTGAGGTTGGAATCGATCAGGTTTTGACCGTTCGAAATTTCATCCAAAATCGTAGGCTGTGCGTATCCCAATTGAAGGAAAATATTACTCAACTGCACCAGGGAAAAAGCCAGGGCCGTCCGTGGCGGATTTCCTCCCGGAACCACTACGTATTGGTAATTATTCGATTCGCAAAACTCAGCCAGTGCTCCACCCGAACAGATCCCGATGATCACAGCACCTTTCGATTTCGCATCCTCCAAAGCAAATAAGGTCTCTTCTGTGTTCCCGGAATAAGATGATCCGATTACCAGACTGTGCTTGTTTACAAAAGCCGGTAACGTATAATCCTGAACAGACAGAACAGGAACCGAACAAGTTTTTTCAACCCATTGAGCCACAATTCTTCCACCAATTCCGGATCCTCCCATACCGCAAATAACAATATTTCGGATCTCCCGGGTTGGTTTAGTAAAAGTTGCCCCAGCAGCGATTTTCAATGCTTCACTGATGTTGGACGAAAATTCCTGAATGAGTTTTTCCATAATTCTCTTTGAAGTTTGTAAATATAGTAAGGCTTTTTCTAACTGAAGAAATTTTAAAAGTCTTCACTCGGAATAAATTAATGTACTTTTACCGAAAAAAAGGAAAATGAAGCCCAGACATGCATCGGAAACCTTAGCTATTACTACAAAAGTCGTTCTGCCGAATGACACCAATACCTTAGGAAATTTATTTGGAGGGCAATTATTGGCCTGGATGGACGAAATAGCGAGTGTATCTGCACACAGGCATTCACGACGGGTTGTTGTGACAGCAAATGTGAACAACGTGAGTTTCAATTCCCCGATCAATCATGCATCGATTGTGACATTGGAAGCAAAAGTTTCCCGCGCATTCAATTCTTCTATGGAGATTTTCGTTGACGTGTTTGTTGAGGACAACATTACCGGAAAACGAAGCAAGTCGAATGAGGCAATTTATACCTTCGTGGCAGTTGATCAGCACGGTGGCCCGATCCAGGTCCCTGAACTGATCCCGGAAACGGAAGAAGAGATCGAACGGTTTGAAGGTGCTCTGAGAAGAAAACAACTGGCATTGATCCTGGCAAAGAAAATGAGCCCGAAAGACGCAACCGAACTGCGGAGATTGTTTATGGAATAAACATATTTATGTCATGTCGAGTTTCCGCATTTGTTCTTGATACCCATCCGCTAAGGCGGACGGACTCGAACTGACACGCGGAAGTATCGAGACAGACATTAAATTATTTCATCAAATCTGATTGAATCTTTTCCGCATCCTGCAGATGCATACACTTAAAATGTTTTTTCGGACATTCCTTATACCCGATTTTCGAACATGGCCGGCAACTCAATCCTTCCACTTCATGAATCGTATAAAGCGATTTATTCTGTGGTGCATAGGTATACATTCCAAAATCAGGTACTGTATTTCCCCACACACTCACGATCGGTGTTTCAAAACAACTGGCAATATGCATCAAACCGGTATCTCCGGTGAGCAATTTCGCGCATTGCTTCGTCATAAAGGCAGATTGTCTCAGTGTCAGTTTTCCGCAAAGGTCCAGTACCCGTTGATTGGGAAGTTGTTGGATCAATTCTGCTGCCCGTTCCGAATCCATCGGTCCGCCCAGTAAAACTACCGGCATTTGAACCCCTTCCAGTATCTTAGCCATTAGTGGGACAGGCATCTGCTTGGTAGCATATTGCGCACCCATTGCCACGGCTATGAATTGTTTCGAAGTAAGTGCAATTGATTCGAGTGAAACGATATCCGCATCTGCCAGGAAAAAATCACAAGGTTTGTGATCGTTTTTTACTCCCAATTCTTTGACAGCTTCGAAATAACGGTCTACCACGTGCACTTTCGGCATGCGATTGATCTTGAAGGTCGTCAGCAGTAATTTCTCGAAATTTTTCTTCGGAAAGGCCACCGATTTCACTTTCAAAGCGCGTTTCAGTCGCAGGGTGCGGATGTTATTGTGCAGGTCGACCACAAAATCGTAGCGTTCCTTTTTCAACAGTTCCACTACCTCATCTACCGATTTTTCAATGGTAATGATGCGATCGATATACGGATTTTGGTCCAGTACGGGCTGAAATGCTTTTTTGGTAATGAAATGGATCTCGGCATCCTTCACCTGTTGTTTCAAACAGCGCACCACGGGTGTAGTCAAAACCACATCGCCAATGGAGCTGAAACGAACAACAAGAATTTTCATGGGAGTAAAGGTATAAAAAAGAAATGTCCGGAGATCGGCCCCTATTTTTTACCACAAAGGACACAAGGAGCACAACGTTGTTTTAGTACAGTAAAGATGTTTCTTAATGCTGAGTTATTCTAAAAAAACAAAGCCGATTCTTTTGAACCGGCTAATTTTTAATTCTATAGATTAATCCACGTTAGTGGATTATTTATCAGAAGCAGTGCTTCTTCTTACTTTATCTTCTTCAACAAGCCCTCAACTTCACCTACCTTGGTGGTTTGTGTACCGATCTCTTCTTCTTTCTTTTTGGTTGCAGCTTCGTTATCTTTGATCTTCTGCTCTTCCTCAGAGATCTTTTTCTTGTAATCTTCGATGTCTTTTTTGGAACGTTCGATGTCCTTAAGCAAGTCTTCCTTCTCGCCCGTCATTTTCTTCAGCGTTTTTGTTTCCAGGTCGATCATTGCGTTGACACTTTCTTTGGAAGCGTTTTGAGCAAATTTTTTCGCACGGCTCTCAATTGTTCTGTGCTGGTCTTTGTGCTCGCTGTTGTTCATGTAAGCTCCTCCCAAATCGACTGCAAATGCCACTTTGATATCAGATCCGCTCTCAATGATCTTCGCATAACCATCAAAGTACTTGTCACCCATGTCTTTCATTTTGGCCTCTTTCGCCGTGAACTCACCTTTTGAACTGTTGTATTTTCCACCCCAGTCTTTCATTTCGGACTTCAATTCTTTTTCTACCACGTCCTTGTCTGCATAAGGAATGCTTACAACGATCGCATCAAATGATCCGTGGGAAAAACTGACTTTGTCATTTGATGTCTTTACTTCTTGTCCGATTGCCCAGGTAGTAAATAAGGTAGCAACGAAAAGTGTTAATTGTTTCATGATGTATTAGTTTTATGAAAATTACTTGGTTTTTGAGCTGTCAATTTCACTCCCTGTGAACCGGTAAAAGCAGTAGCGGAGACTATAAATCCGATTAGTTAAGAAGAATGATCTCATCGAGCAGTGTTTTGTTTGAGCAAGGTATGAACTTTGTTTTACTTTCCAATATTTTTGTCGCTTTTTTGCCACGCATTGTGCGTAGAAGATTTAACTTTACGGCGTGCAGTTCAATTCAATACCCGGGCAGGAAGAAATTAAATCTCATTTGATTGAAGAGGTCAAAGGAGGAAAGATCAGTCATGCTCAATTATTTGCCGGCAAAGCGGGACATGCAACTTTACCAATGGCTTTGGCATTCGTTCAGTACATTTTCTGTGAGAACAAACAGGAAAATGATAGTTGCGGTGTGTGCGCATCCTGCAAAAAGGTATCCGATCTGCAACATCCCGACCTGCACTTTTCTTTCCCAACGGTACAAACCATTTCCAAGACAACGAATCCGCTGTTGCCTCTGTGGAGAACACAAATCCAGGAACAGCCGATTTTTGATCTTTACCATTGGACCAAACGCATGGATGACAAGGAACGGAAACCGATCATCGGGACTGAGGAAAGTCTGGAGATCGTAAAAAAATTGTCCTTGAAATCCTATGAAGGCGGTTACAAAGTGATGCTGATCTGGATGGCAGAAGAAATGAACGCAACCTGTGCGAACAAACTACTGAAAATCTTAGAAGAACCACCAGCGAAAACCTTGTTCCTGCTGGTTACCGATAATCCGGATAAGTTACTCACAACCATCCTTTCCAGAACACAAATCCTACGCATTCCATCCTACCCTATTGATGTCATTCAACAGGTCGTGGAACGCAGTGGAGTCGGGCGTCAATTGGCAGAAAGTATTGCTGCCAGAAGCAATGGCAACCTGATCGATGCACAGCAAATCATGGGCGACCAATCCGAAGCAAACCTGTTCCGGGAATTGTTCATCCAGTTGATGCGTGTGTGTTTCAAAAAAGACGTGAATGCCATGCTGGACTGGACTGATGAGGTTTCTGCACTTTCACGTGAAGGCCAAAAGCAATTTGTTCAGTATGCGCTGCACATGGTCCGTCAGAGTTTGCTGAAGAACTATACACAAGACATGCTTACGCGTGTTTCGCAGGAAGAAGCTGCTTTCCTGGCTAATTTTGCCCGCTTCATTTCCAACAACAATGCATTGGATTTCATGGAGATCTTCAACGATGCCCACTATCATTTAGACCGCAACGCCTTCGGAAAATTGTTGTTTACACAGCTCTGCTTTCAAGTCATGCGCTTTATTCACAGAGCTTAAATCTTACCTGGTTTTTAAGATCTGAAAGTTGTGTTTTTGGGAGAATTTCTGTTGAACTTCATCCACTTTGTTGATCTCAATATCGTATTGCTTATCAATTTCCGCAGCCGTTGACTGCACCTCATCCACCAATTTTGCCTGCTCTTCCACGCTTGCATTTTGGTAAGTCTCGATTAGTTTCAACAGGTTTTTGATTTCCTTTTCTCCGTTGTTTCGCATAAACTGAGTGTAAGCCAATGCCTGCATCGTCAAAGTACTGTCTCCGTCGTAAGGTTGAATACCTTTAAACTCAGCAGTCGTTTTATCACACAATTTCACCAGTAGATCACATTTTTCCATGCATACATCAATACCGCTGTCGGTTGCCAATGCAAGAATGTAGGCAGAATCCAGGGTGTTGATATGATCCACGATGAAATCATTGTATTCCACCACATCATCAAATGATTTTCTGTTGTCCTTGTTCATATTACAAGACACTGTAAGCAATAATGCCGCTGTTACCGAAAGAATAAATCCAAATTTCATATGTAGATCGAGTTTATATTGGTATCGAAAGTAACCAATTATTGCGAATTACGCTCCATTTTGTCAATTCGGGTTTTCGCCATGTGTTCTCGATACGCACCGACTAAAAGGTCGGGCAACTCGAACTGACAAGGCGAGTGTATCGAGAATGACTAATGGGATGAAAAAAGATTCCACTATTCACAAAGCACTGTTGTCAAGTCGAATGACAAAATGCAATCTCAC
>CBFGPJ010000109.1:0-8023 GCA_965650615.1 uncultured Fluviicola sp.
ATTGATATTGTCTACGTTGCTTCTGTCATATTTATCCAACATGATCCGGATGTCGTATTCTTCTCCTTTGATATCAAAACGGGCGTCATCGTTTCCGGTCAAACCGTTTTGCAACTGCATTCCCACACTTGCGATCGGCAAGCCCAATTGTCCCATTTTCTCGCGGTTCAACTCGATGCGAACTTCCGGAGAGAATTCATCTGTAGAGATACTCGGATCTTTCGCTCCGGGAATCGTCAGGATTTTGTTTTTCAATCTTCTCGCTTCCGACATCAACAAATTGGGATCATCCGAAGAAAGGAAAATTTCAATCGGCGCTTCCTCCGAATCAACCATTCCCATGTTCAATGCTTTTACTTCAACACCCGGATATTTGTCCTGGATTTTCTTACGGATCTCGTTCATGTAATTGATAGTCGGATATTTTTTCTGCATATCCTTCTTCATTTTCACGGTAATTTCCGATCTGTTCTCTTGTCCGAAAGATGCTGCTCCCATTCCCGAAGAAGGTCCGCCCACATTGGCAAAAACAATGTCGATCACCTCTTTCTGAGCGAGGATCATTTGTTCAATTTCCAGTGTTGTTGTATTGTTCTCCTCAAAGGTTGTACTCTTGTCGTACTTCAATTTGATCATGAATTTCCCCTGATCACCCTGGGCAACAAACTCCTGCCCTACGATTCCGAGTCCCATGGATGCCATACTTGCAAAGAAGATCACCAATACACCAAGTCCCATGATAATCTTGTGTCTCAAAGACCAGGCAACCAGTTTCACATATCCTTCCGTAAAGGATTTGATCATATTTTCAAACCAGATCAGGAAAAGCTGGAACGGATTCTTCGGATTCAGTTTCACTTCTTTTGCCAAACGGGAAGCCAACCATGGAGTCAGGGTAAAACACACCAATAAGGACATCAATGTAGATACTACAACTACTACGGAGAACTGACGGAGGATATCGGAAATAGTTCCTTCAATGAACACAACCGGTGAGAACACCACGACATCCACCAAGGTAATTGCCAATGCGGTAAATCCGATTTCATTTCGTCCGTCCAATGCCGCTTTTCTGCGCCCTTTCCCCATTTGCAAGTGGCGGTAAATGTTTTCCAGTACCACAATGGAGTCATCCACAAGAATACCGATTACCAAAGACATTGCAAGCAAGGTCATCAGGTTCAGAGTGTAACCCAGCATGTACATCGCAATAAATGTCGAGATCAGGGATGCCGGAATGGCAATCAATACGATCAGGGCGTTTCTGAAACTGTGCAGGAACAGCATCATTACCGCTGCCACCAATAAAACCGCCAATTCCAAATCATGCAATACTGCGTCTACGGATTCAATCGTTGGAATTGAAGTATCTGTAGCAACTGTAAATTTGACTCCTTCCTTTTGGTACTTTTCTTCAATTTCCTTGAATTTTTGCTTCGTCAGGTTAGCCATATCCACGGCATTCGCATCACTTTGTTTTTTGATTCGAAGACCAATACCATTCAACCCATTGAAGCGGCTTACAGTAACCACATCTTCCGATCCGTCAGTTACATCTGCCACATCTCCCAGGCGAACAGAAGAAGTTCCGTCCGTATAAACAATCAGGTTTTTCAGATCATCTACCGTTTGGAATTTTCCCGCCAAACGCACGGTCATTTGTTCTGTTTCGTTTTTCAGCTTACCCGTTGGAAACTCCACGTTCGCAGCGGCAACAATCTGGTTTACCTGTGCCAGAGACAAGCCGTACATTTTCAGTCGGTCTTTGTCTACGTCTACACGAAATGCTCTTTTTTCACCACCAATCACCTGCACTTCCGCAACACCTTTGGTTTGTTTGATCTGCGGAAGAAGTTGTTTATCCATCAACTCCATGAACTCGCGATCATCCATGTTCTTCGCAATCGCACTAACCTGGAGCACCGGGGATGCATTCGGTTCAATTTTGGCAATTGTCGGAGCTTTCGTTCCTTCCGGTAACTCGTTCAGAATATTATTAACCTTTCGCTGAGCATCTTCGAGGGCAACATCTATATCTGCGGAAGCCTTGAATTCAAGCATCACAATAGAAGCATTGTCCATGGAAAAAGTGGTTACCTCAGAAATATTCTCCAAACCACTCAAAGCATCCTCCAATGGTTTCGCAACTTGTGTTTCAACTGTTGCAGGAGAAGCACCCGGATACAGTGTCGTTACCGTAAGAATTGGCGGAGAGAAATCCGGCAATAACTCGTAACTTAATTGATTATAACTTATCAGACCTCCACCAATCAGAATTGTAAAGATTACAATAATGAAGGACGGTCTCTTAATGGATAGTTCCGTTAATGTCATGACCTTAATTTATTTATTTGGTTTTGATCTTTGTCTTGTCCTGAAGATTCACCTGGCCTTTCACCACGATGATATCTCCTTTATTGATTCCGCTTACTACTTCGATGTAATCTCCGTCTGAAGTTCCTGCATTGAACGTTGTTAAATACGCTACGTTGTTGCGAACAACATATACCTGCGGATTTTTCGATGAACCAACCAGCGCAACCCGTGGAACAGAAAGTCTTGTTACACTTTCGTTGTTTTTCAAACGAACGGAACCATACATTCCGGCCATCAATTCTCTTTTCGGGTTTGGAACTGTGATCTGAACTTTGAAGTTGTGGGCCCGGTCTGCCACTACTGAAATGTTGGTGATCTTTCCATGAAAGTCTTTGTCTCCATAAATATCTGCTCTGACAGAAACCGCTTGTCCCAATCTGAACTTCAATACATCTCTTTCCGGAACGTTTACAGTCAATTTCAAGCTTGAAATATCTGTCAGTTCAAACAATGGAGTTCCCTGCCCCACAAACGATCCCAAATCAATCATCTTTCTGGTGATCACACCGGAATAAGGAGCAACAATTGATGTACTTTTAATCTGTTTCTGGATTTGCTTCTTTTGCAATTCACCGGAACGAACACCCAGTTTTGTTTTTTCTACCTGAACACCTGAAACCGCATTTTCCTTTTCAAGGTTCGAATAACGTCTGTCATCATTCTTTTGACCTTCCAATCCAACTTCTGCATTTTCAAGTTGTAATTGCAGCATTTCATCATCTACTTTTGCAAGCAGCTGACCCTGTCTTACCTGGTCACCTTCCTCAAATTTGATGCTTACCAATTTTCCGTTTGCATCCGACCCGATTGTATTTTGGCGGGATGGCTCAAATGTTCCCAGGAAAGAAAGTGAACTTTCAAATGAATGGATCGTCGGACTGGCTGTCTTTACCAAAACCGCAGCGTTTACATCATTAATGAAAATTTTTGCCTGAACTTCTTTCTGATTCGATTTTAATTTAAATACAATTAGCCCTACCAAAACTATTGCTACGATGCTTATAATGATAACTCTTTTCATTTCTGTTTTTTTTATGTTATAAGATCTGCTGACAGATCATTTTATCGATCAGCCACGGCTGATCTTCTTTATTCTCATGACTGTGCTAACGCTTGTCTTTTATCGAAAGCAGTGCTTTCTCTTATTTAACGTTTCCTATGTTTTTCAAATATTCCAATTCTGCCTGGCGCAATTGAACGTATGCCAAAACCAGGTTTGTCTGTGCCTGTTGCAAATCCGTACTTGCTTTCACCAGGTCATTCGAATCAACTGTCCCCTCTTCGTACTGAAGTTCCGTTTGTCTGTAAACACTTTGTGAAAGTTTCAATTGCTCTTGCGCTATTCCAAGTGAATTTACCTGGATTTCGATCTGGCGTTTTGCATTTTCGGTTTGCATATGCAATTGCTGACTCAACAATTCTTCCTGGTTTTCCAATTTCATATGTGTGATCTTGGTCACCTTTTGCTTGTAGTATTTTTCCATCCCATCAAACAAGGTCCAGTCCAAACGAAGTCCCAAAAATGCGGAAGGGATTCCCTGGCGCACCTTATCTTCCGGTTTCATGTTATACGTGTAATTGTATCCTGCGACAAAAGAAAGTGAAGGTAAATAAGCCATGTTTGTTCCCTTTTTCTCTTCTTCATTCAATCGGATTTGAGCTCCTACCAACTCCAGTTCCGGGTAGTTGATCGTATTTCCATCCACCAAAATGGATTTCTCAACCAAATCGTCCGATGCCAATGTGATCTTCTGTTCCTCCGGTAAGCCGATCAGGATCTTAAGCAACATTTCCAATTGGTCTTTGTTTGCCAAAAGTGTCTGTTTTGCATTCACCGAATTCAAGCGATTGATGCGCAATTTGTCCACTTCCGTCTTAACAACCATCTTTTGCTTCTCCATGGCTTCCATATTGCCGATCAAACGCTCAATGTTTACCAGATTCGAATCCACAAAAGCAATTTGCTTATTGACAGCCTGGAGATTGAAAAAGGTATTTGCAACCTGTGTTTTGCTGTCGCGCTCAGTAATTTTCTGCTGGATCTCTACTACCTCCTGCTGAATTTTCAAAGCACTGATCCCGTAATTAATCTGCGGATTGAACAAAATCTGCTGTAACTGAATGGAGTTACTAAACACATATGGAACACCAAACTTTACTGCCTGGTATGTCCCTGCAGGACCTCCGAAAATTTCTGCCGGCAATAACTGCCCGGGGATAATCGCGTTGTATCGATAGTCGGCATTAGCGACAATCTTTGGGTAACGCGCAGTTAAGTAGGAAGAAACCTGACTTTTATTCACTGCTACGTCCAATCTGGAGTTAACAATGGATAAATTGGCAGTATCCGCCATCTTCAAACATGTTTCAAGGTCCAGTACCTGAGCTGAAGCACTACTTTCAACTCCTAAAACCAAGAGTACACCTAAAAAAACTTTTCTCATATTAAATCTTTGTTTAAATGAAGTGTTTATATATTATTTTTCGGGAGAAACAAATACCCGATTAGCATTTCCGTAACGTATTGTTTTTGGAGCGTCAGACGCTCCTGGTATTCCTCTTCTGTCAAACTATTCAAGTATTTCATTAAAGGTTTTGCCATGAAGGGATAATGGCAATTCGACATGATCATCAACATCAGATTTGTCAAGTCAACCTTGCGAATAATTCCTTTTTGTTGTGCTTCCGATAACTCTTCAAAAACTCCAGTACTTGCAATCTTTTCAAGGATTCCGACATGATCGAATTCACACTTATCACCTCTTGAAAGTTCCGACAAAATAAACCGTGGAACATCCGGATGGGAAGTCAGGAATTCAAATTCACGTTCTATGAAAATCCGCATTTTCGATTCCAGGCTCAAATCCTTTCTGAAAACCTCTACCGTAGAAAGCATGAAGTCCTCCATTGCGGTTTCGAAGATGAGTTTAAAGAGTTGTTTTTTAGAGCAGAAATAGTAGTTCACAAGCGCCACGTTCATTCCGGCAGCTTTCGCTATTTCCCGGGAGGTACAGCCGTCAAATCCCTTCGCAATAAAGACATTCTTTGCAGCTTCCCGGATCTTTTCTTCTGTAGATAGTTCTTTGCTCATATTTTTAAAATCGCGACAAATTTAAACAACAATTTTAAACAAGCGTTTAAATTAATTCGATTTAATGGTACAAATAAGTCAAAGTCTCAATGAAATCAAGCGCTTTGAGTTAAATAAACTATTAAACAGGACAAATTTCGGTACGGAATGCTTAGCATCCCATCAAAAATCGGCGAATGGTAACTCCATTACCGTGAATGGTGGAAATTGTTAAATAAGATGAAAAAAAACGGTACTTCGATCAGCCGTGCCCGACTCAGTGACCTTTTAATTCATGCTCAAAATATCATGCAAACTTCTAAAGAAGGAAGGTATTTAGTAATATCATTCAACTCCAAAACACCCTACAAGGTGGCTGAGCGTAGTCGAAGCCACCACATCACTCCCCTGAAGGTTCATCCAGGAACACATCCGAGCGCTCATTATTGAAGTAAAGTGAAATGGCGAAGCCAACAAAGATGGATTGTGTCGGTGCTCTTAAGTCTTTTTCTGTGTATCCTCCGGAGCTGGTAGAACCGATTCGGGTCCCGGTAAATTTATACCCGGTAAAATTATAACCTATGATCCAGCGATAAGCTACCGCTTCATCCGAAGCTAATACAATTGAAAAAACCGGTTCAACATAAGCTGCCAATACATCCTGCTTTCCGTAAGCTTTCGTTCCGGATGTCACAAACCAATGCTGAGCAATTCCTCCCCGTACACCTAATTCCAAACCTAAACGCGGACCAACCCAACTGGTCCAGCCTAATTCCACATCTCCACCAAAAACATGCATTCCACCGGTCATGGAATAAACTTTCTGATGGTTTGAAACTGAATCGTTGCTCACTCCCGGTTCAAAGGGAATCCGGAATTGGTTCACTTTATAGTACATGTATTTGGGACCAAAAGCTACATACCAATGTTTAAATGGCTTGTATTGGATTTTCGGGTGTGCATAAATCAGTCCGTTCAGGTAATTCTTGAACATTTTATTACCTAATCCGGCAGGTAACATCAACTCACCGGTTATATTCCACTTATCATTTTCAATTTGAGCATTGGAATAGGTAAATGAATTCAAAATGAACAGCAGTACCAAAAACTTTTTCATGAAAACCTTTATTTTATTCTAAATCTACGAAAGTATTTCTATACATAACGCAGAAATTGAACAAACATTGGCTGAAATTGAACATACGTTATACTTTTGTGATATGATCAGAGGAATTGTCTACATCATTCTTTCCGGAATGGCATTTTTTGTCATCAACTTCTTTGTAAAATTGCTTGGAAACCCGGACAACGGGATCATACCTCATCTTCAAAAATACCCGGCACATGAATTGGTTTTTTTCAGAAGTCTTATATCGTTCCTGATCAGTGCTGCGATCATCAAATACCGTGGACTACCGATCCTGGGAAATAACCGAAAATGGTTACTTTTAAGAGGAACAGCCGGAATGCTGGCATTGACCATTTTCTTCTTTACGCTACACAAATTACCATTGGCAATTGCCTCCACCTTGCAATACCTCTCGCCTATTTTCACCGTATTAATAGCTTCCCGCTTGTTCCGTGAAAGGGTCAGTAAAATGCAATACTTCAGCAGCCTGATTGCATTTTCAGGAGTTGTTTTCATTGGCTTCAATGGACTTCTGGGTGGTTTCAACAATCAAAAACTGGTCCCGACAGCTATCGGGATATTCTGGATGGGAATGGGAATTCTTTCAGCTGTGCTTTCCGGTATTGCTTACAATGCGATCTCTAAACTGAAGGAAACGGAAGAAACGATCAATATTGTCATTTATTTTCCCATGCTGGCACTGCCTCTTACCGGGATTTGGTGTTTGTTTGATTTCACGGTTCCACATGGGATCGAATGGCTTATTTTATTAATCATCGGTGTATTTACCCAAATCGCACAGGTTTGTATGACCCGTGCATTCCTGTCAACAAACACAGCAGTTGTTGCACCTTTCCAATACATCGGAGCAATCTATGCATTATTATCAGGTTGGTTTGTTTTTAACGAAAAACTGGAATTAGCTTCCATCTTAGGAGTTTGCCTGGTCGTTTTCGGAGTTGTTTTCGGAACCATTTTCAGAGCTGGAAAGAAACAAAAAAACGAAGTCGAACCGGTAATCGAAGCCGAAACCGAAGTTCTTTCTTAAATTTCGTGAAACTTCCTTAAAACAATCACTTTTATACGTATTTTCGAACCATGTTGTCTACCATACAAAAAGACCAGCTAGCTCAATTCGGAAATCTTGAATTACTTGCAAAACAGGTCGTAGAAGGATTCATTACCGGAATGCACAAGAGCCCGTTCCATGGGTTTTCTGTAGAATTTGCAGAACACCGTTTGTACAATCCGGGAGAATCTACCCGTCATATCGACTGGAAATTGTATGGTCGCTCGGAGAAAATGTTCACCAAAAAGTATGAAGAAGAAACAAATCTTCGTTGCCAAATGGTAATCGATGTATCTTCTTCCATGTACTACAGTGGGAAAAACACCCTTTCCAAGCTGGAATTCTCTGTTCTTTAAGCAGCATCTTTATCCGAATTATT
>CBFGPJ010000110.1:0-7996 GCA_965650615.1 uncultured Fluviicola sp.
GATTGAAGCACCTGTTGGTGCAGTAACCGTAATTGTTCCGGTTGGAACCGAACAAGTTGGTTGAGTTGTTACTGATACTGTCGGCGATGCCGGAGCTGAAGTAACGACTATTGTTGGTGTCGTTGAAAGGACTGCCGAACAATTAGAAGGTGCAGGTCCTGTCACAAGAATATTAAAAGTGGTCGTTACGGTTAAAGTTCCGGTTGGCAGCACAATTGTTCCGCCGGTTCCGGCAATTGGTGCACCGATCAGTGCATTGTTGCTGTTGTTTCTTAACTGATAGGAGAATCCGCTTTGGCTTCCTTCAACAGATAGAGAGGCATTTACACCAGAACAGACACTCGGAGAAGAAGCAGTAACTGTTAAAGAGGACGAAGGTACAGCATTTACAATAACGGGTACATTCTCTACTAATGTTTGCGAGCATGTGCCGTAAGGAAATTTAATTGCAAGGATCGTCAATGTCGTATTTGCAGTCAGTGGAGCAGAAACCAACGTAATGGTTCCGCCTGTACCAAGCACAGATGGGCCTGAATTAGCATTTAAGCTGGTGTTATAAAGTTGATAAATGACTCCTGATTCTGAGCCCTGTACCTGGATATTCGCAACGGTACTGCCTGAACAAACAGTTGTATTATCAGGAGAGACCGTTAGTGCAGAAGCCGGTGGATTACAAACAATAGGAGTTGGGTCCTGACCTACGCTTTCACAATTGGCACCGCTTGTTGCTGTCGCGGTAAGTGTTCCGCCGGTATAGATAAAAGTTGGATGAATGGTCGATATGGTCCAGTTTCCTCCTGCTGCAACGACTGCTGTTGCAAGCGTTGTCTCAGCCAAATCCTGGTAAACAGGATAACCGTCAACATACAAACGGATGGTATTACCTGCTGTACCGGTACCACTGACTGTTGTTGTTCCTTCGGTAATGGATGCCGGAGTAATTGTTACGGTACTGCTGGTTTGGGTCCCGACAACAATGCTATTGGAGACAGCACTTTGAGATTCACAGCCAATGGAGTTAGTTGCCCGTGCCGTAATTGTACTTCCCGGTGCAATACTTATTCCTGCAGATGCGGTCCATTCACCATTGAAAACAGTTGTAGTACTTCCTTCCGCTACCCCATTCTCATAAACCTGGATCACCGTACCATTTGGCTCGGTTGAAGTTCCTGAAACACTTGTGATCGGAGAAGATGTACAATAAACACCCATTACAACAGGTGCCGTTGTTGCTCCGGCGTTGATCGTAACAGCAGCACTCGCCGATGAAAAACAATCGTGATCACCTGATGCGGCACCCTGAACGAACCGGGCAGTAAGTGTTCCGCACGAAGGAAGTGCAGGGCATGTGATCGAATAGGTACCGGAAGCAGTTAGTAAACTGCTGATCGCATAATATGCATCGTTGAGGAATAAATAAACGTATCCGCTTTGCGGGGATGGAGCTGCGTTTAACGTAATTGTAACCGAAACGCTGGTTGCCCCGGGAACAACTCCTGCTGCATTGATTACCGGCGTTAATGAAGTAACCGGTGCATATCCACCTCCGATTGACACGCAGGCGAATGCCGGTAAGGAGCTGCAGCCGCTTGGTGACACTTGGGTGACCATGTATCCGCCTTCAGCAATACAGTCTACCCCACTCCCGGAATTACATCCGCCGGTATTCCCAGTACATTTCCAGACCCATGAACCACCTGCCGGAACAGGCAGGTACGCACTCGTTGCAGGATTAGCGCCGAAAATTGTTCCGTTCTGATAATAAACCCGGATGTCATTGCCTACTATACCTGTTCCGCACAGGTTTTTCCCAGTTGCATTTGAGATCACAGGTGCGGCTTCGATAGGACCAGGACAATTTACCAATGTATAGGAATTACAGCTTGAAAGGGAAACTGATTCCCCCGTGGCCTGGGCAGTTACAGTGATCGTATTGCCACCTGCAAGCGCAGGTGAAATTCCAGAAAGCGTCCACACGCCCGATGAAACAGTGGTAGTACCAATCTGGACACCATTTTTATATACCCGGATCACCGTTCCGTTCGCTTCAGTAGAAGTACCGCTAACGGAAGTTGCTCCTACAGCCACCGGTGTATTCAGCACCGGACAATCGGAACGCTGCGGACACAACCCGATATTGGCAGGCGAACAACCCGGCTGACCGTAAATAACGGTTCCGAAGCAATCTTCAAAATTACCACAGGCATCATCGTTTACTCCCCCGATATCTGAAGCAGAAGAAGGGTTACAAATAGTCGATTTATTTGCCGCCATATTGTCCACCAATGCATAACGCATCACTGAACTGGAAGTAATACCCAATGCCGAAAAGGCCGGATTTGATGTTAAGTCACTGAACTCAATATAGAAATCAAGGAAATAGTTGTAGGGATTACAGACCGCAGATCCGGCGATGGATTTTTGATAGTGGTCCGTACCATATGAAACCGCGGCACTGCCCGGGCATCCGTTGTCTATATTGTAAATGGAAACACCAAAGTTTGTCGCTAAAACGATCTCTACCTCAAATCCGGGATTGGAAGCAGAATAAGTGGGATCCGAAGGACCGAATAAGTTATCCGAATCGATCAGGATCGAATAGCTCTTGGAATTGGGTGCGATGCTGGCCAATCTTAAACGGAAAAGCCATTTGTTACTGCCATTGAGGTAAGAAAGTACCGGATCGATCCCGCCAGTTACCGATTCAACAAAATCCGTAAAACCGCAATCAGGGCCGTTCTGAACATCACTATTGGGTTCGGTTCCCGCAGGGATCAGGGTTGTGTACGGGATCTCACTGTTCAACATATCATTCGCCCCGAATCCGGAGGAATTGAGTGAAGTGTACCCGTCCTGGTTCGGGTCGAGGACAAGCTGGGTGGTCACATTCCCTGTTGGAACAACGATCATCCCCGTTGTCTGTGCGTAACCGAATAGTGTAGACAGCAAGCTGAGTGCAATAAACAGACCTTTCATAAGTAGTATTAATTATTTCGTTAAAAAGACCGCATGACTAAAAAACTAGCTGCCGTATTTTTTTGAGGCTGCAAAACTATTGATATAAATCCACACGGCAAATGATTTTTGTCATAAGCAAGTCAATTTCATCTATTAATCAGCTATTTTGGCACATAAAACCTTTTCGTTGTGTAATATTAAACTCAAACACGTGTGCTTCCCAGACAGTAAATAGTGTTTTATAAATTGTTCATTTTTTCGCTCGTTTTTATGCAACTATACTTTAAGTTAATAGATTTACAAGATGTTAAAAAAATAATTTATGAGAATGGTGGTTTTCCCCATGCATATTGTGGGAATACGGCAATGATCGGTTACCATTCTTCGAAACTACACATATCTGTAACGTAGTATTCTGCACCTATTCGCGATACGTCCTGACCCATCCGTCAGGCTTCTGTCCGGACTACCCGAATTGACAGTTGCAGCATGTATCGGGATGATATGAATGCTGAATTACGAATTGGAAACCCGGTAGGCATCGCTCGCCTACCGTTTTTTTTTATAGAAATCAATCTGCATCCGTATAATCACAAATTCCGTTCTGCGGTTTTCCTGATGCTCGTCAGTCCCGAGCTATCAGTACATCAGACCTCATTTCCCCTCCGAAGGGGGAGGAAAATTAAATTACACATATTTGCAACAAACACTTTATTCATGTCACATCGAGTTTTCGCCATGTGTTCTCGATACTCCCGACTGAAAAAGTCGGGAACTCGAACTGACATGGCGAAAGTATCGAGATGGACATGAATTCGCAATCAATGAGGTGGTGGACCGAACGGGCCTCTTTCCTCCGGTTTGGACTCTTTTGTTTCCGGAGCTTTCGTACCGAAATTGCGCAGGTTGTACGTCAGTGTGACCATGTAATACCGGTTCAACACATTCGACTTCACGTCTTCGATGTAGGATTCCGTGACATTGCGTGTAATGCTGTTGTTGTTGTTCAGGATATCGAATACGGAAACGCGTAATTCCAGTTGTTTTTTCTTCAGGAGCTTGTACCCGATCCCGCCGTTCCACAGCATGATCGTTTGGTTGTAGCCTGATCCCAAACCGGCATACGCATTCACCGAATAGGTACTGTTGATCACCAAACGTTCTTTGATGATCCAGTTGAAACGCGCATTTACGTTGTGCACGAAGTATTCGTTGGATGCCACATTCTGGCTTGTGTTTACCACGTTGTTGTAATTCAGGGTATAGCCCAGCGTGAAATCAATGTTCTCACTGATATTGCTGGAAACGGTCACACCACCGTTCGCATTTGAAGTTTTCGCCTTGTTTACGACATTATTGATCAAGCCAGGTGCTACTGTATAAGCCCCTCCCAGGTAGAAATTCAGGTTTAATTTCAATTTCGTCAAAGAGAAACCATAGGAAATCGTGGAACGTGCGTTATAACTTCCCTGCAGGTTCACCGGCTGACGGAACTGCGCTCCGCGTTGCAGCAGCACATTCCCGTTCACTATGGTATCACTCGTTGCGATGATCGTTCCGTTCGAAATGTAGTTTTGATTCATTTCACCACCGAAGAACACATTGAAATTCGTTGCTTTCTGGACATTCGTAGCATTGAAACGGCCAAACACCCGGTGATTGTACTGCTGTTTCAAATCCGGGTTCCCTGAAGACAAAGACAACGGGTTCGAGTTATCGATCACATTCTGTAACTGATCGATTGTCGGGTTTCGGGTTCCTGCACGGTAGGCAAGCATCAATGAAGTTCCCTTCGAGAATTCATACCTGAAACGCATATTCGGCAGGATGGAATTGAAAGACAGGTTCACATCCCTGTCCACCGGAAATTGCTGTACATTCATCAACAGGGAATTCTGGTATCCGATTCCCAGCTGAAAGCTTACTTTGTTCTTCTGGAAACGGAAATTCGTCCCTCCCTCGTTCACGATCGTCTGATTTTCGAATACATTCGAAAGTGCCGTATCCATAAAGTCATAGGAATTCGTAAGTGAATCGAAATCATAGGTCCGCTTATCCGCATTGCTCACCGTGTAAGCCGGTGCGTAGTAAAACTCGCTCGACCACGTCTTGCTCAAAGGTTCCGTAAACGAAAAACGCCCGTTCACTCCGTAACCATTCGTGTTGTTATCTGAGTGCTGATTGATTCCCGCCAGTGAATCCTGGCTCAGTTCATCGTAATAGTGTGACAGGGAAATTTGTTCATTATTCCCTTCTTTCACATTGTACGTTCCGGTAAGATTCGCCGAAAACGTACGTCGAGGTTTTGCAAAGCGGTGACGCCACAGCACGCTCGTACTCGCATTCAATCCCTTGGTTTCGTTGAGTGTGCGGTTGTTGATACTGTTGATCAGGACATTATTTCCGTCAACTGTGGTACCATCCGTGGTTTGCTCCCGGGTATTTCCCTGGTAGCTCACTTTCGGGTTAATCACCAGGGAATTCATCGAATCCAGTGCAATATCGAACTTAAAGTTCAGGCGGTGGTTCGCATTTTTCATGGTGGACAAGAAGTCCTCGTTGTAAATTTGTCCGGCAGTTGTGGAAAGTACATAAGTCCGGCTCGTCTGCTGAGAATTCTTCGTATCCGATTGATTGAAGAAATAACTTCCGGTTACTTTCGTATTCTTCTCCTTTCCCCACTTATCGGAATAGTTTAAGCCCAAACCATGAGTTGTACTCACCCCGTTTTGCTGTGCTACGAGGTAATTTTCATTATCACCTCCGCCAAAACCACGTCCGCCGGGACCGCGCTGCTGTGAAGATGCGGTAGAACCCGTAACTCCCAAAATATCATCCGTGGAAAAGTTCTGCTGGTTCACATTGTTCGACATCCCAACGATGGAAAAACGACGCGTTCCTTTGAAGAAGTTCACATTCGCCCCAGCCATGTACAAATCGTTCGGCGTTCCGTAACCTGCATACAACTTCCCGAATTGCCCGTTGTTCTTCCCTGCTTTCGTTACAATATTCAGGGCTTTCGCCTCGTTCCCGTCCGAAATCCCGGTAAACTTCGCCTGGTCGCTCGCCTGGTCGTAGACCTGGATCTTCGAAACGATCTCGGCCGGCAGGTTCTTCATTGCCGCTGCGGCATCATCGCCAAAGAATTCCTGTCCGTCGATCATCACCTTGGTGATCTGCTCACCCTGCGCCTTCACCACACCATTCTCCAGCGTAATTCCCGGCATCTTGGTGATGAGGTCCTGTACGGTTGCATCCGGGTTGGTTTTATATGATTCCGCATTGTACTGCGTGGTATCGCCTTTTTGCTCCACCCGTACGGCATTCGCCTCAACAGTCACTTCTTCCAGCTTCGTATCCGTTTTCATCACCACATCCAAGACAGCCTTTCCTTCAGGCAAAGTCACGTTCCGGAACTGGTCCACATACTCGAACAAGGTTGTTTTCAGGATGTAATTCCCGGGAGCGAGATCCGTTAGAATATACATCCCGTTCTCGTCCGTATTCACCGCTTTCACCACAGAAGAATCCATGGCAGAAAGCAAAGCCACGCGGGCATCCATTAATTTTTCGGAGGTTTTGGAATCCAGGACTTTCCCGGAAAGTTCGGTTTGTGAGTAGCTGATCAAAGAAGAAAATAGTGTGACGAATACGAAAAGTACGAAGCGAATCTGCATAAAATGGGTGTTTGCATTCTTTGATTGTTTCCAGGGCGAAAGGTTTATCCGGCAACCGAAAAATCTGTGGTAATTAACAAAAATCGTGCCCCGAGGAATTGTTTTGTGATTAAGGGGTTTGACTTAAAGATCTTAATTCCTACTTTTTTCCAAAGCCAAAAAAGTAGGCAAAAACGCTTTTGCCCGCTTGCCCCTCAAGCAGCCTTCCCTTTCGGACCTGTTCACGGAAAGAAGGGATCAAAAGTTTAAACCAGATTTTTTTCAGCGCAGAGAAGCAAATTAAAGCAGACTTTCAGTCGCTTCGTTTCAGGAAGAATCTTAAATTATTTTCTCGGTATTACTTCGGAAAACCACATGGAGTATTCTTTGAAAATGTGGTAAATACTGAAAATGAGGGTTGTGTTAGTGGAGATTGAGGGAGAATTTGCATGTTTGGGGACTGAAACCGATAAGCTTTTTTGACATGACTTTAATATCATTTGACCTAACAGAAAACGAGCGTAAAAAAGAATTCGATATCGATCCTGAAAATCCATATTATACAATCGTTTTTAAAGGTTCGGGACATAATTCGTCCAAAGACGATTCAGGGGCATTTGGGATTCTAATTTTCACACGGCTTATTTACGGTAAAAATCCAATATCAAAGGAATTACATTTCACTCCTAAAACTCTTAGTGAAATAAACCTTGGTGAATCAATTCCAACAGAAATTGATTTGAATACGGAAAAATTGATATTTGAAATTCAAGAACGGAATACAATAAAAGACCCTAGATTAACTTTTGAAATTCGACTAGGTAGAGAAACAATCAATGTATTTTCTCCTTTAAATGATTTTGATGACTTTTTATCCAATAGAGTCAACTCTAAAATCCTTTTTTCCGCACCTTTCGGCAGCGGAAAATCTTTTTTTTTAGATTACTATTTTAATCAGTCCAGAAAAAATGATTACCAAATATTTACACTTTATCCGGTAAACTATTCGGTTGCTCAGAATGAGGACATTTTTAGATACATTAAAACCGATATCCTATTTCAACTTTTGGCTTGTGATGTTGAATTTGAAAAGGAAGAAGTTAATATCACTAAGACATTTCAAGAATATACCTATCTAAATCCCAAAAAAACTGTTTTTTCATTCTTGAAAAATATTTCCCGACTGAACTCTAAAACAGAGTTGTTAGCAAAAGCAATTGATACGCTAAATGAATTCCTCAAACCAATTTTGGATTATCATTCAAAACAGCAGATAAACGACAAGCAAAAAGCCAAGGATTATCTTGAAGAAATTCATGACAAAGAGGGCTCCTTATTTGAAGACAATTTTTACACTCAATTAATAAGGCAATTGCTAGAAA
>CBFGPJ010000111.1:0-7980 GCA_965650615.1 uncultured Fluviicola sp.
GAGACCACCAGCAGCCCAAAAGCCTGTTTGCGGTTATCAGGGTTTAGTGGTATTCGATCCGTATTCATCAGCACGGTTGAATTCATAATAGTAGTATGAAGTTTGGCTAAATGTAACTAAAAATTAAAATGAGTTTTAAATTTTAACAAATAATTTTTAGCCCCTTAGAAAACTAATGAATTTCGAGTGCCCGGATTAGAAAATTAGGTTGAATTGTTTTAAAAGTTGACAGCTGATTCCTGTTCGAAGCGATCTGGTGCTGAAAACGGCAATAAAATGCTATGAATTGCTGAGAAGCTACTTTGTTCCTGCCGTATTTGTACAAACTCACACTGGTGAAATTCGTCATGAAACGTTGCTTTTCTACCAGGTAATGGAAGCAGTTGGATTGATCGTAACGAATATCCTTATTTGAAAGTTCTGCCACCTGGCTTAAAGTGGAAATAATGTATTTCGGATTGACCGGAGTTTTCCCTGTAGCGAGTGAGGCAAATTTGTCTGTTTTGCCCAACTTCATCAT
Organism: uncultured Fluviicola sp.; assembly: GCA_965650615.1. Lineage (GTDB taxonomy): Bacteria > Bacteroidota > Bacteroidia > Flavobacteriales_D > Crocinitomicaceae > Fluviicola. The sequence continues at coordinate 521 of CBFGPJ010000111.1, forward strand.
GTATGAATTCAAGTTGGATTCGATCGCAATTTTCGGGTGTATACTGTCCCTTTTAAGTTGAGACCAGTTCAGGGCGAGGCAATTTGAACTGGAATCTTTTTCTGTAACCAATATCAGCGGATCATGACATACCGGAACCCAAAAGCCATGATTGTTGTTGAACTGCCGGTCCATGTTCCTGAAAAAGTTCCGGTCCCGTAGTTGACTGAAGAGGCTTTGATTGTAGAGGTTTTCCCTCAGGCTGTCGGAAGATAATAAAAGCACATCAATTCCCGTATTGAACTTATTCTTCTGAATGGTCTTTGCAATTTCAGCCGTGGTTTGATAAATAACCTGCACGGATATCTTTTTGGTTTCCTCGAATTCTTTGATGAATAAACTATCCGCCGGACAATAAAAATCCGTGTATACGACCACTTTTTGGTGCACACTGGGTTTGGCTTCGTCTAAAACACAGGAATGAAGTCCCGCAAAGAGTCCTGAAAAAAGGACGTAAATCTTCCAATTCATAGTGATCAAAGATAAGAAAAAGCGTAGCTTTTGAAGACCAAATTATGATCCGTCAGCTGACGGATTAGTGCGGAAGTGACGCAGGACAAGCGATAGTCCGCCGTGGCGGAAAGACCAAATTACGATCCGTCAGCTGACGGATTAGTGCGGAAATAATTCCGGAGAATTGAAAAGCGGGAAGGTAAAAATGAAAAGTGTTTTGGGTAACAGGAGCAAAATGGAATTTCTTTTGACTTTTACCTTTCGACTTTTACCTTTTCACTTACTTTTGTAAAAAAAATAATCAGGTGTCGAAAAGCAATTTGAATAAACAGGAAAAGTTAAAGATCAATACACTTCTAAGTGATTTGCAAAGCAAAGATGAGTTAAAGATTGCGGGTGCAATAAAAGCCTTTGCTGTTCATGGTCATGCAACGGTTATTGAACCGATCATCGAAGTATGGAGATCCGGTTTGTCGAAAGAAAACGAAGCCCTGGTGATTGACCTGTTCCAAAGTTTGAAAGACACTTCTGCAGTTGAACCGTTGATGGATGCCTTTAATGCTCCGCAGAATGCCCATTTGAGAAGGAAATTGACGAGTGCATTCTGGAATTCCAAATTGGACTTTTCGGATTACCTGGCAGATTTCGTATTGTTTGGAATTGAAGGCGACTTTTTGGATGCCCTGGAAGTAATTACACTGATTGAGAACTTTGAAACAGTTGCGCCTGAATCGGCTATCCTGGAATCGCAGTTATTGCTAACCGAATATTTCGGGCAAACCGAAAACCGCAACGACCAAAAAGATGCGATCCTAACGGATTTGGCAATGCTTTTAAAAGATTTCTCCGAGTTGGAGGGAACAGATGATCTATTCTTAGAATAAACCGTTTATTTCTGCATCGATTGATTGGATAATCTTTCCTAAATCTTCCTGGTTTTCAGGAAAACGGTTGTTATCTATATCAATGATTAATAATTTCCCGCTGTCATAAGTGGAAATCCAGGCCTCATAACGCTCATTTAACCGCTTTAAATAATCCAAACGGATACTTTCTTCGTATTCTCTTCCGCGTTGCTGGATCTGATTTACCAGTGTCGGGACAGAAGCTCTTAAGTAAATCAATAAATCCGGCGCAGAAACAAATGAATCCATCAGGTTGAACAATGAAAAGTAATTTTCAAAATCACGGGTGGTCATCAATCCCATGGAGTGAAGATTAGGAGCAAAAATGAACGCATCCTCATAAATTGTCCGGTCCTGGATTACATGTGTTGTACTGTTCTTAATTTCCTGGATCTGTGTGAAACGGGAATTCAAATAGTAAATCTGCAGATTGAAAGACCAACGTTGCATATCTTCATAGAAATCATTCAGGTACGGATTTAATTCAACATCCTCAAAATGAGTTTCCCAGTTATAATGTTTTGCCAACATTTGTGTCAGGGTTGTCTTTCCAGAACCTATATTTCCAGCTACTGCAATATGCATAATTTATGAGTTTTTCGGGCTGACTAAATTACAAAATATGGCTACATAAATGGTCCTTTGTTCAAAAAATAATTACTGCTGTGTGATTAGCCGAATTGAGTTGGTAGATGGCAGCTTTAACCGAATTTCCAGTAGGTGCGAAAAATTTTTCGCTCCTGCTGTTTCAATTTTATATTTTCAATTGGTTGCCGGTAAAATTTGATAACAATAAAGCATCTTCTTTGTCTGGATGTACAACCTCTCTCCTGAAACTTCCATTTTCAAAATAGGGGAATCGAGCACTGTTTCACCCAAAAAAAAGGTAGAAACAGGTTCTGCATCAATGTTCACTGCCAGGATCGTTTTTCCGTCTGCAATCAAAAAGTAATCCTGGATCGGGTAGATGGGTTTGTTGGGAGGAAGTGTTGCAACATCCATGAAATTCCCGAATTGGTCAAACCAGGCAACTTGGTTTTCTTCATCGAACAAATACAGGCGATTGTCTATTTCCTGCATATTGACAATGGATTTCATGTTCAGCAAGCCTTTTACGTTTTGGACCTGTTGTCCTTGTCCGCTTCGAAGTGTGATCAGTTCTATTTTTGAATTCGGCTCGTCATAAACCCAAATCCGGTCTGTCTGAATGGATGCACTCATACTTGCCGCAAGACTCACATTCAGATCACTTAAATAAATGCAATCACCTTGCAAAGCCAGTGCATTATCCAAAAAGCAAATGCTCTGCTGGTCTTCCGAAAAAAGTGCAATCTTCAACGGGTTTTGAGCATCTATTTTTTGGATGTTTCCAAGTGATTTGAAACTTTCCTGCAACATGATCTGACCCTTTGCATCACGTTTCTGGATATTTTGGTTCTGATAGATGATGCTTTGATGGATCGGGTCGATGTCCCAGATTGCTGTGGAATCCAATTCCAGGTGCCAGAGTTCTTTCCATGACTGCTGGCCAAAACCCAAACAGGGAAGTGCCAGAATGGTCAATAAAAAGAGGGACTTATACATATTCAATGGTTTCGAACTCGGCTTCCTGCAAGATCTGTTCCACGATTTCACGGGAATTCATCAAGCGGGGCACCTTGTGTTGTCCACCTAATTTACCTTTTTTTTGCAACCAGGCATCAAAACTTCCTGATTTTAAAACATGCAGCAGGGGTTTCCCCAGGGCAAGGTTTTTGGTACGCTTGGCGTCGTAGTCCGAATTAATGGCACGAAGTGATTCGTCCAAAAGGAACATGAAGCGATTGATATCATCAGGTTCGCGATCAAATTCAATCAGCCATTCGTGTTTTCCCTGCGTTTTTCCATCCATATAGATCGGTGCAACCGTGTAGTCACGAATGAGTGCATTGGTTTTGGAACAAGCTTGTGCAATTGCATGATCGGCGTTGTTTACAATTACTTCTTCCCCAACTGAATTGATGAAATGTTTGGTCCTTCCGGAAAGTTTAAAACGATAGGGAGATGTGGATGTGAAACGAATCGTATCTCCCACGATATATCTCCACAATCCGGCATTGGTAGAAATAACGAGTGCATACTCTTCACCGATCTTTACCTCATCGAGTTTGTAAATGACTTTGGAATCCGTATCCTCAAAAGCATGCATGGGAATGAATTCATAAAAAATCCCGTAGTCAAGCATCAATAACAGTTCATTGGAGCCATCCACGTCCTGGATCCCGAAAAATCCTTCCGAAGCGTTATAGGTTTCCACGTAATGCATGTCGTCAAACGGGATAAGTTCCCTGAATGTTTCCCTGTATGGCTCAAAACCTACACCGCCGTGCATGAAAAGTTCCAGGTTCGGCCACACTTCCCGCAGGTTCGATTTTCCTGTAATCTCCAGTACTTTTCGTGCCAATACCATTGTCCAGCTTGGAACACCGGCAATAATATACACGTCTTCCTCGATCGTACTTCTTGCCATGCGTTCAATTTTCTCTTCCCATTCTGTCATTAAGGCAATTTCTTTGGAAGGAGTTCTCCGGAGTTCGGCCCACCAGGGTAAATTCTTCAAAATGATTGCCGAAAGGTCTCCCTGGTACGCATCATCGGCAACCGGGAGCACCTGGGCACTTCCTCCCACAATCAAATGTTTGCCGTTGTAAAGCTTCCTGTTGGGGAAATTCTCGTAATACAGGGCAAGCAGGTCTTTTCCGCCTTTGTAATGGCAATCTTCGAGTGACTCACGGGTAACGGGAATGAATTTACTTCGTTCGGAAGTGGTTCCGGAACTTTTTGCAAACCATTTGGTTTCCTGCGACCAAAGCAGGTACTGTTCTCCCTCCATCAGGCGATCAATCCATGGTTTCATGGATTCGTAATTGTTCAGTGGCACTAATTCCTTAAAGTCGGAATAGGAATGGATCTGATGAAACTGGTATTGTTTGCCATAGACGGTTTGGGCTCCGTGTTCAATCAATTTTTCAAAGAGTTCGTTCTGAACATCCTGAGGATATTTGCGGAAAAGCTCGATCTGGTGCAAGCGTTTCCTGATTACCCATGCAAAAATTGAATTGAATGGCATAAGGTCATATTCAGTGAAATAAAAAAGTCCCCCGAAATTTCGGGAGACTCATATACTATCCGAATGCGTAAATAGATCCGATAATTGCTAAAAGGATCACAGTATACACAAATCCAATTCCTACTGTTGAACTTTCGAAGAAAGTATCATTCTTATCGTGGTGATCTGAATGATGTTCTGTATGATGCTCTGACATAACTTCAATTTTTTTTTCAAATTTAAGATTTTGTTTCAAAAGAGGAAGCAAATTAATCGTTGTTTACTCCAATTAATCTCAAAATATAATAAAACATGGTTACGATTGCTCCGAGTGCGGCTACCACATAGGTAGAAGCGGCCAGGTTCAGTGCTTTTTTCGAGCGTTCGTATTCCACTTTTGTTGCTGTTCCCGAATGTTCGATCCAGTTGAGTGCTCTTTTGGAAGCATCAAATTCCACAGGAAGTGTTACCAGGCTGAATAATGCGATGACTCCATATGCAATCACAATCGCCCACAGTACCCATTTAATCGGAAAAGATTCAAATAATACGGCACCACCGATGAATGTCAGCATCATCAGGATGTTTAAGAACAAGCCTGAAGCATGTTGCAAAGGAACGAGTTTGGAACGCCACTGTAAGGGAGCGTAAGCCTTTGCATGCTGAACAGCGTGTCCGCATTCATGTGCAGCAATTGCCGCCGAAGCAGCATTTGTACCGTGATAAACTTCTTCCGAAAGGTTTACGGTTTTATTCCCGGGATTGTAATGATCGGTTAATTGTCCCGGAATACAAGTTACTCTTACGTCGTAAATATGATAATCACGAAGCATGCGCTCAGCCACTTCGCGACCGCTTAAACGGCTTTGAGAGGGAATTTTGCTGAACTCCTGGAATTTGCTTTTTAAACGCCAGCTCACAATTAGTCCAATTCCCATAAAGACTAAACCGATGAGCATTGCAGGTCCTAAAGGTATCATCAATTTATATTATATTTTACCTCAAATTTAAGGACAAAAAAACCTGCTATACTTGAATTTTAGCAGGTTTTAACTTAAAGAATGTTATGTCGGAAATCAGTCTCTGCTACCGAATAAACTTAATAAAGAAAGGAACAAATTTATAAATAGCACATATAAGGTAAATCCACCCAAAAGTGCCAATTTATTCTTGTTATCTGCAGAAATTTCAGAGTCGTGTGCAAATTTTTTCAATTGCTGCATATGGTAAGCGGTTAGACCGGTGAAAACAATTACTCCGATAATAGAGATCAGGTATTCAAAAGCATCACTTTTTAGAAAGAAGTTGACGATGGAAGAAATAATAATTCCTATGAATCCAATATATAAAATAGATCCCATTTTTGTCAAATCAATCTTGGTTATAAACCCCATGATCGCCATAATAGCAAATGTTATGGCCGTAATACCAAAAGTAGCTGCGATGGAGCCTAAGGAATATTGTATGAATATTGTCGAAAGGGCAAAACCTATTGTAATACTGTAAATTGCAAATAGTCCAAATAAAAGCGCAAAGGAAAGTCTGTTAATCATCATCTGGAATAACAAAGCAATTCCAAGTGGTGAAAAGACAACCACATAGAAAAGAGCAGTCGGTTGATATCCCTTTGGAGTCAAATGAGCAAAGTATGTATAATAGAACGCTTCAGTCCCGTATTGATAAGCAATAGCTCCCGACACGATCAATGCAAAGAACATAAACCCGTAAACCTTTGCAAAAAATTGTCTTGCGGCTGCCTGTTTTTCAGCTGTGTCAAAGCTGTAATCGTCGATAATTTGATTCATTTTGTTGGTTTTTTAATGCTTAAATGTACTAAAAAAGCCTGAGAAGGCTCAAATGGTCAAATGGATTCTCTTAAACAACTTTTCAATTCTCAATTATCCATTTTTTAATTACGATGTTTGCCCATTCTTTAACAAGTTCCTGGTATTCGCCGCTTTCGGTTTCATTCGAAAGAATGCGCTTTTCCAATTTAATCTCGTAGTTGATCTTAATTTTATTGGCATCTGTTTGTATGATTTCGGTTTTTACCGTTCCAACGGAATTTGATTTAACCACTGAGGTTACTTTATCCGCGACTTTGATTGTGTTGGGGGATTCAATATAGATCGAATACTTCTGCTGCTTGCTAAAAGGAATGATGCTGTAATCAGCAAGTGGTTCTGTTGTCTCGCCACTGAAGAATATGAAGTTCGGAACCAGTTTTTCAGCATTGAATGAATACAGCTTGTCATCGAAATTAGAAAAATAGGTACTCACAGTATCTTCCTGTTTGAAGTTTACAGGATACGGATATACATACTTGACCTCGCTTGGTTTCAGGATTGTATCGCATACGTTCATGTTCTTAAAGAAACGTGCCGTAGATGGATTCCGGAAGAGGACTGACTGCTGTCCGCTGAAAGAATCCCTTCTATTGATGCTGATTGTACTGTCGGAAAGGTGATTTGTTTTCAAAACAATGGTTGCCGTATGTTTGTTGTTGTTGAAATCACTTTGAGGAAGCAGTACCGAACTGGTTGAAACTTTGTCCCTGTCACCGGTGAAAAGAATGGATTGATTTCCTTCGCAAAAAGCCGGGATCTCATCGATGTAATAAAAACGGCTTTTACTGGTCGGGCCAAATAAAAAGTGTTCATCGCCTCCGGTATTCTCAATGATCAGGTAGCGGTAATCCAATTGGTAAAGTGCCACGAATCCGTGTTCGAAAACTCCCTCGTTCAAATTGCGGGTGAAACCAATGTGATAGGTTAGTTTGTGCTCCTCAAGGTATTGCTGGATCAGGCGAAAGAAGATTTCCTGATCCATGATGCGTTTTTTGTATAAATCGTTCGCCTTAATACTTTCCGGCCTGTTACTGTCCTCATCCCAGGTGAAATCTGTTTCAAAAAAGTGAATGATCTTATTGAGGTTTTCCAGCGGACCGAGTTCCTTGTCAAGGATAGCTTCTGCAT
>CBFGPJ010000112.1:0-7956 GCA_965650615.1 uncultured Fluviicola sp.
ATTCCAACTAAATGATCAACACTTAAATGCTCCATTATTCGGGTGTATACAATACAATTTTATCTTTTCCTTCGCTATTCTTCCACTCTACAGTTACACGCTCGGAATCAAGCGTATCCACAGCTTTTCCGACGTAATCTGCCTGGATAGGTAAATCACGCTGGAATCTTCGGTCAATTAATACCATGAGTTCTACCCGAAGCGGTCTACCGAAAGCCATCAGGGCATCTAATCCCGAACGGATAGTACGTCCGGTATAGAGAACGTCGTCAATTAAGACCACATTTTTTCCTTCAATCGTAAAATCAATATTGGTGACATTGGGGATCAATGGTTTCTCTCTTCTTCTGAAATCATCCCGGTAAAAGGTGATATCCAACTGACCGCAGGTAACCTTTTCTCCCCGTACATTTTCCAGGATTTCCTTCAATCTTTCAAGCACAAAAATCCCTCTCGGCTGCAAGCCGATAAGTACTGTATTTGAGAAGTCATCGTGATTTTCGATTAATTGATAAGCAAGACGGTTCATGGTTAACTGAACCTGCTGTTCATCTAAAATGACTTGCTTTTCCATCGAGACAAATTTAGTAAAAGGATTCGATTAGTCAACCTTTTTTTCGATTTTCTGCGATTAAACTAAATCGTTTTTAAGGCCATTTTTCCGGTTTGAAAAGATTAAGAATCAATTTTTTACCATTTAATCAATAAAGTGAATATTTTACTCATTTTTTATTGATTTAAGAAAAACTTAATGTACTTTTGAAACAGGATCGAAAGAATTTTCACATTTTTCTATTTTGATATTTAATTTGGAATTTTGGATGTCGGAAGATATTTACTTTTTCATAGGGTTGGTTATTGGTTATAAATTTTGAAACGTAAATCCGGCATCTATATTCCATTTTATCCACCTTTTCGCTTGGTTTTATACCCTTCTTTCGTCAACAATTCGATTACTTTATCTCTGAAAGATCCCTGGATAATAATTTCTCCATCTTTTGCGGTCCCGCCTACTCCACATTTTGATTTTAACAGTTTCCCCAACTCCTTCAGGTCTTCATCCGTTCCGATAAATCCTTCGATTAAAGTCACTTCTTTGCCTGCACGCTGTTTTCTATCCAATGAAACATACAACAGTTGTTTGGATGGCTCCAATGTTTCCTGTTCTTCATTTTCTTCAAAATCGTAAGAAAAATCAGGGTTTGTCGAATAAACAATATTTACCCTGTCTTTATTTTTTTTGCTCATTTGTATTTTTCTATTAATGTTGCTTTAATATCGTCTGTCAGTAAATAATCTGGAGCTTTCCCCAACGCAGATTTAATTCCTTTCGGAGATCGAACATCGTATATTATGACCTCTTTTCCAAGGGATTTAACAGAATTCACGTCTGAAACTGCAATATCCGAATTCCTGAAAACCGCTCCGTCGGAAATCGAACTGATCGGATAACTTAGAAATTGCGCGGCATTTACTGCATTGTAATAAACCCTAAAACCAAGCCCTTTAATTGTCGGTACAAATCTCCTGGTATTGGTTACCATTCCTAAATCTCCATTGTAAAAATACGCTTTTGCCTGCTTTAATGCATCGATCATATTCGTTGAATCGATTAATCCGGTTTCGGTCCCATCCGATTCCTTTAAATCTATCAGTAAGCGGACACCTTTCAGATCAGCAGGTAAATCAGTCAATCGGATCAACTGTTCTTTTTCGAGCGACTTGTATTTCAATCCGGACAAATAGGCATCCTCTCTTTGCGGAACTGCTCCCGAACCGGTTGATTCTTCACTTAATTCCGGATCATGAAAAAGCCACAAAGTACCATCTGAAGACAATTGCGCATCCACTTCCACCATCAAAACAGTTTCAAAACTCCGGGCATATTTATAAGCTTCCAGACTATTATCGTGATAATTACTGCTGGAAATATGCAATCCTGCACAAGCATGTCCGCCGATTAACGTATCGGGATACAAGTCTTTGTGTTTCTTGCACGACAAAAGAACCGGTACAAAAATCCATATCAGCAGTCTAAAACTCATAGTAATACGCAATTTCTGCAAAGTAATTCCACATAAAAAAATGATTTCTTCTCGCATTGTACCCGTCGTACTTCCATTCTATCGCGGGGCCTATTCCACCTGTAAATGCTATTTTATTTTTCAAACCGATCGCAATCCTGCAGGCTATAAAACTTTCGGTGGTATGAATCAAGGGATGTTTGCCGGGAACTTGTGTATTCAGGAGTGAATAAGAAAGACGAATAAGTGGTGCAATGGAAATCCAATCAATTAATTTTGAGCTGTAAGATAGATCATAACCCAAAGAAGGTCTCATTTGTCCCTGAAAAATGGTACTCTTAATCCCGAATCCTAAAAAGGCTTCATGGGAAATCCTTTTCTTGATCAGTTGGCCACGAAAATGAAAGAAAAAATCCTGGGGATGATATTGAAAATCTGCTCCGAGAGAATAGTTTACGGAATCCTGGGACCTGCCCAAAAAGGAAATGCCTAGTAACACCAAAAAAGCAAGCTTTCGAAACATGCTTCAAAAATAACCGAATGCTTTAGCTAAAACTAAAGTTTCGGGCACTTTTTACAGTGGTATCCTTTTCTTTTATATTTCTTACAACAATCTTTCTTTTTGTCGCAAGAGCAATTACTGCATGTGAATAGAGGTAAAATCGGTTGCTGTGAGGAAACTTCTTTTTTAACCATCTTTATTTAGACTAATTCTACACAAAGATAAACTGAGAAATCGGAATACCAAGAATTGTTAGTAATTATTTTGTTAATTGATTAGTGACTTCGACTACGCTCAGCCACCTAATCAATATTTTACGTTAAAGGACATTGAGCGTAGCCGAAGTGAACTTTTCTCAATTATTTAGAAAATAACCGGTGTGCCAACCGGAAAACGTGCATATGTGCATTTACGATATCACGAACATCTTTGCTATACCCTCCTCCCATGCTGCAAACGATCGGAATATTCCTTTGTTTTGTAATACTGAGAACAAACTCGTCCCTGGAATGAATACCTCTTTGGGTAACTTTCAGTTTTCCCAACTTGTCTGATTCCAGGATATCCACACCGCATTGATAGAAGATAAAATCCGGTTCAAAGGTTTCCAAAACACCTGTAAGTTCACTTCTCAATATTTCCATATAAGATCTGTCATCCAGGAATGTTTCCAAATGAATGTCTTTGTCCGATTTTTCTTTGTGCATCGGGTAATTAGCCCGACCATGCATGCTGAAGGTAAATACTTCCGGTGTGTTTCTAAAGATTTCCGCTGTTCCGTTTCCCTGGTGCACATCCAGGTCCACAATCAATATTCGCTTGAATAATTGCTCATCCAAAAGCCATTGTGCTGCAATCGCCTGATCATTCAATAAACAAAAACCTTCACCTCTGTTTGTAAACGCATGATGTGTTCCCCCTGCTATATTCAAGGCGGCGCCGCCGTTTTTAACCAAAGCTGCACACAAGCGGGTCCCTTCCATAATCCGCAATTCTCTTTCGATCAATTCGTTGTTATGAACAAATCCGCTCACACGTTGTTCACGAGGTGTACAATTCAGATTCAGTAATTTATCCAGGTATTCTTCTGAGTGGACTTTACGAACAATGTCCAGATCTATCAGTTCCGGTTCTACAAATTCCCGGGCTTCAACCAGGCCTTCATACTGCAGTTGCTGATACAGCAAGCCATATTTTTCCATCGGGAAACGATGGTTAGCCGGGACAGAATGAATATACGAAGGATGGTACGCAACAAAAAAGGACATGTTACTGTGCTCTGTCTACATCTGTGGAAATGGTAAACAACATTAATTCGTCATTAACGGGAATGAACTGGTAATTCAATAAACTTTTTGATTTCATTCTCATGGTAATAAAACCAAGCCCTGCTCCACCTTTATCGGAAATCAATCCATTGTTCAGGGTCTCCAGGTAAAAGGTTTTTACTTCTTCTTCATTCATTCCGTTCAAACGGTCCAGGTATGAAGCCAGTTTTTCCTTTTCAGAAATTTCGGTGAGATTTCCTAAGGCAATCCGGTAAGCTTTATCATTGAATGCAACTATAATCAAAGCTTGCTGCTCGTTGTCCCATTTTCGGCCGTGAAGAAGAATATTCTGTAAGCCTTCAATCAAAATAGAAAAAACGCGTTTAACCAATGGTTTTTTATCTCCCGCTGAAATCATGAAATCTTCAGTCGTAAGCGTAAAACTATTGACCAAATCCTGGTTTAATGGTCCGAAATGAGCGACCTGGATCGAATTAAAATGACTATCCTTAACATCCTGAATCCAAGAGGCCAATATCATTTTGGGTTCTATGTGAAGTGTACCAGGTTGCATCAACTGTTAACAGTCCGTAAATATAACAAAGGCAAAAAGAACTTATCTTAATCAATGAGCAAATGAACATTTCCTTGCCACATTTTACCATCCGCAGTTATTAATTGGTAGAAATAAACACCATCTACCAATTTTTCACCTGTGATATCAATGCCTCCCCAGTTGTTCTTGTAGTTATCGGATTCAAACACCACATTCCCCCAACGATTTTGAATAACCAGTTTTGAATTTGGTTTCAAATTGGTAATATAGAATTCATCATTCGTATGATCTCCGTTAGCCGTTACGATGTTCGGGATCTTAATCTCTCCAAGGATCTCAAATGGCTTGGTAATTGAATCAATACAACCGTCAACCGTTTCCACAACCAGTGTCATATCGTATGTTGTTTCAACCAGGGAATTGAACGTCGTGGAAGAACCTGTTCCAATCAATCCAACTCCTGAAACTGTCCAGCTATAACTTTGGAAAGGCCCACCGGTACTTGTATTCGTGAAATTAATGACTTCACCCGGTGATGCCACTGGATTTGAAATAGTGAAATCTGCATTCGGAACACCCTCTAATCCAACCGTAATCGGTGTGCCGGTTGTTACACAACCATTGCCATCTGTTATGGTCAGCGTATAAACTCCTGAACTCAGGTTGGTCAAATTCGGGGTTGTTAAAGGTGTTCCGGTCCAGCTATACGTATACGGAGCATTCCCCGATACCTGAACACCATTGATCATTCCATTATTTCCGATACAACTTTCATTCGTGACAACCACATTACTTTGATCAATAGTTGAAGGAGGAACAACTCCTACAAACAATGTTGTAGTAGCCTGACAACCGCTGTTATCAGTAACTGTCAATGTGTAATTCCCGGTTGTAAGACCCGATACATCCAATGTGGTTTGAGCCGGTGAACTATTCCATGAATAAGTATATGGAATCGTACCTCCGGAAACTGCAACACCGGATATGGATCCTGAACCGGATGCACAATTATCATTTGAAATAACCGCATTGTTCGTACTGATTGTCAAACCGGAAGTTGTTGCCACATTAAATGTTTGCTGAACAGAACAATTTTGATCATCTGTCACCGTAATGGTATACGAACCAGCAGCCAGGTTCGAAATATCCAGTGTTGTAGCACTTGTATTTGTCCATGAAACTGTCGGATCAATACCTCCTACGATCTGTAATCCGTTAATTGCCCCTGTATTTCCGATACACCCTGTTGGCGTAATCACTACTGAACTTGTATCCAGGCTCAACGGAACAATCGCATTTACAGTAAAAGGACCTCCGTTTGCCGTACAACCAAATCCGTCTGATACAACCACATTATATGTCCCCGGAGCTAAACCGGTTTGATTTAATGTCGGGCTTACTACTCCATTCCAGGTGTAGGTCAATCCGGTTCCTGTAGTAGTCAATCCCGAAATGGTCCCATCATTCAGCGCACATGTTTCTGCTGTTACCTGCACATTGGAAGTGTTCAATACAGGCCCTGCAATAGTATTGACTGTGAACGGTCCTGCATTCACACTACAACCAAGATTATCTGTAACCTGTAAATTGTAAGTTCCTGCCGGAATACCGGAAAGATTCAAAGTATTGTAAGCTCCTGAATTCCAATTGTACGTATATCCCGGTTGTCCGCCAGAAACTGACAATCCTGAAATTGCCCCGTTTGATTGTCCGCAATGATCATCCGTGATTACAACTGCAGCTGAATTGATAACAGGAGAACTGGAGGCACCGATCGAAACAGGACCAAATGTTGAGGTACAGGTTGCAGCATCAGTAACTACCAATGTGTAGTTCCCCGAAGCCAAACCTGTCTGGTCCAATGTTGCAGTAGTTACTCCGTTCCATTGATACGTTAAACCGGTCCCACTCGCTGTAATCCCTGTAATACTTCCATTGTTCAATCCGCAAGTCGTGCCTGTAACAACCATATTCGTTGTATTAATAGCAGGTCCCGGAGATAAACCAACACTAAACGGACCGCCAACTGCATTACATCCAAAAGCATCCGAAACCAACAAGCCATACGATCCTCCCGGAATATTGGTATGGTCAAGTGTTGGACTCGCTACCAGGTTCCAGCTATAAGTCAAAGTTCCGGTACCACTTGCCGTAATTCCGGTAATTGCACCGTCATTTCCTGCACATGTTTCATTGGTAATGACAAGGTTTGTGGTATTAATAACAGGACCCGCAATGTCATTTACCGTAAACGGACCTGCATTTGCAATACATCCCAGGTTATCTGTAACTGTTAAATTATAATTCCCCGCTGGAATAGCACTCAGATTCAATGTTGAATAAGCTCCTGAATTCCAGTTGTAGGTATATCCGGGTTGGCCTCCTGAAACGGTAAGGCCTGAAATCGCACCGTTCGATTGCGCACAGTGTGCATCCGTAATTGAAACGGAAGCAGTATTGATCACAGGAGCACTTGAAGTCCCGATTGCAATTGGTCCAGCAGTAGCCGTACATCCAACATTGTCGGTTACCAACAGATTGTAATTTCCGCTGGACAAACCGGTAATATCCAGTGTCGAATAAGTTCCGGTATTCCAGTTATAGGTTAAACCTGTTCCTGTTGCAGTAATTCCTGTGATGCTTCCGTTATTTAATCCGCAGGTTGTTCCTGTAATAACCATATTGGTAGTACTGATTACCGGCCCGGAATTTTGACCCACGTTAATCGGTCCTAAAGAAGCGGTACAACCATTATTATCGGTAACAACCAAGCTATAATTACCGGTATTTAAACCTGTAATATCTAAAGTTGAATAAGCTCCGGTATTCCAGTTATAAGTCAGTCCGGTGCCTGTTGCAGTTATTCCGGTAATTGATCCCCCACCTCCTAAGCAAGACGCGTTTGTCACAAGCATATTGGTAGAATTGATCACAGGGCCACCGGAAGTTCCAATTGTATAAGGTCCTGAAGTTGCCGTGCAGCCAATTCCATCAGTGACTGTAACCGTGTACGAACCCGCAGCAGCATTGCTTAAATTCATTGTAGGTGTTGTAACACCGTTCCATGTAATTGCAACGGTTGGTGCACCACCAGAAGTAGTTAATCCGGTAATGGAACCACCGGATGAGCAAGTAGCGTTCGTTACTACTGCAGTTCCGGAAATAGTTGGTCCACCCACAGTAACAGTAACCGGCACTCTAAATGTCCCGTTCGGGCAAAATCCTACATAATAAGTTGTTGTAGCTGTAGCTGAAGGAATATTTAACGTTAATCCTGTTCCAACGGAAGTATTTCCGGTATAGGTAGTATACCATGTAATGTTTGCATTTGTGATCGGTGCAGGCAATGTACCCTGAACGGTTACCGATAAACTTGCCGGGCTCCCGCTGCAAACCGATGCGTTATTTGGAATCAGGTTGTAGTAGGACTGTGGTAAAGAACTTGTTCCGGCAGCACCTCCGGTTGCACCGTTAGGAGGAAAATTAGCGACAATATTTGTAGTTCCAACAGCAGTAACAGTACCATTAGCACCTCCATTTACTAATTGAACCGGAGAACCTGAAGTAAAAGCGATCATACCGCCACCGCCACCGCCACCTGGACCA
>CBFGPJ010000113.1:0-7894 GCA_965650615.1 uncultured Fluviicola sp.
CTTAACTGATAAAACAACTCGATTTGGTTGAAAAAGTGATCCGCTAAGAAGAATTGTCTTTCTTCCGAACATTGGAGCAGGGAATTAAGCGAATCGAAAGCTTGATCTCCACAGCAAAAAATGAAAACAAAACGATCCTGGACGGAGTTTCCGTTTTTGAATTATATGACACCTACGGTTTCCCGTTCGATTTAACAAGCTTAATTGCCCGGGAGAACAATCTTTCTGTGGATGAAACAGGTTTCAATGTTGAATTGACCAAGCAAAAAGACCGTTCCAGGGCTGCAACAGCTATTGAAACGGATGACTGGGTTCAACTGATCGACGACTCGGTAGAAGAATTCGTTGGTTACGATTACCTGGAAACTGCTGTCGAAATTGTAAAATACCGCAAGGTTTCTCAAAAGCAAAAAACCTTTTATCAATTGGTTTTCTCCAAAACTCCGTTTTACCCGGAAGGCGGCGGACAGGTTGGCGACACCGGAAGAATTTACAACGATTCTGAATCGGTAATCATTTTTGATACAAAAAAAGAGAACAACCTGATTGTTCATTTATCGGAAACCTTGCCTGCCAATCCGAACAGACCTTTTACAGCTGAGGTAAATGAGCAGAAACGCAAGTTATCTGCTTACAATCACTCAGCTACTCACCTCTTGCACCATGCATTGAGAACTGTTTTGGGAACACATGTGGAGCAAAAAGGATCATTGGTAAATCCAAACTACCTGCGCTTTGACTTTTCTCATTTCTCCAAGGTAACAGATGAAGAATTGGCGAAGATTGAATCATTGGTTAGCGAAGCAATTCGTGCAAGCATTGATCTGGATGAAAAACGCAATGTGCCGATCGAAGTGGCAACCGAAATGGGTGCAATGGCTTTGTTCGGTGAGAAATACGGAGATACGGTTCGTGTGATCAAATTCGGTGATTCGGTAGAATTATGCGGAGGAACGCACGTTAAAAACACGGGACAGATCGGTTTATTCAAAATTCAGGCTGAATCTGCTGTTGCAGCAGGTATTCGTCGGATTGAAGCGATTACCAATGTTGCTGTTGAAACGTATTACGCTGATCAGGAATCGAAACTGAAATCGGTGAACGAGTTATTGAAAAACCCGAAAGATATTTCAAAAGCGGTTGAAGATTTGATCTCGAAGAACAACCAGCTCCAAAAACAAGTCGAAAACTTCAAAAAGGAACAAGCTAAATTAGTAAAATCCGATTTGAAGACTAAAATCGTTTCCAAAGGAGATTTTTCGTTCCTGGAGTCTGTCATTGATCTGGACGCCGGTTCGGTGAAAGACATTTTATTCCAGTTGAAAGGGGAAGTTCCCAACCTGGTAGCTGTGATCGGATCGAAAGAAGAAGACAAATGTGCAATCAGCGTTTTAGTAGATGAAAACCTGGTTTCTTCCAAAGGATGGAATGCCGGGAATTTGGTGAAATCAGTTGCTGCATTCATCCAGGGCGGTGGTGGCGGACAAGCTTTTTTTGCAACTGCAGGAGGAAAAAATCCTTCCGGTTTAGACCAGGCAATCTCAGAGATAAAAAAAACAATTGCTTAATTAACGCGTACTTTCGAACGAATGAACGAAAGTCCTTTTCGAATATAATTGATGGTTTCATTCTCCAGGGAGAAGTAGTAAATCGGACAAAAAAATAAAACAACGACTAAAGTGGATTCAAACAAAAATTGGATCCACTTGTTGTTTATGAGTCCTTGGGTAAAATGCCCGGCCATTAAGGTCACAATTCCCAAACCGATAATTACAAACTGCTTCCAGTGAAAAGGATGCAATTTATAGGCAAACCACACAAACAGTAATCTCCCGACATTATAAATAAGTAATGCTATCGATGTTGAAATTGCAGCTCCTGTAATCCCCCAAATAGGGATAAGCCAATAATTCAGTAAATAAACCGCAACGATCAGGAATACCGTAAAGAAGATATCGTATCTGTATTTTTTGGATGTAGAAAAAATGGCTCCGTTCAACCCGAAATACATGTCTATCAGCTTTCCGATCATAATAAAAAAGAAAACCCATATTCCCTCCTGGAAACCAGGCTTTTTGATGAAGGAAAACAGGAAGTCGATATTTACCCAGCACAGAAGAAACATTGTCAGTCCGATTACCAGGCTAACAGAGCTTACCTTGGTATACAGTTCTTTCATCTTATCAAACTGCCGGTGCTTCCAATAATCCGAAACCAGCGGTGCACTCACCCTTGTAATCGATTTATACGGAACCTGCAGTACACTGGTCACAAATATTACAGTAGCAAAAACCCCCGTTCCGTCAAGTCCCACAAATTGCGCAATCATCAATACATCCAGGGAACTTACCCAAACCCCTCCCAGTGTATTGATGTAAGAGAAGGAGGAAAAATAGAACACTACACGCTTAAGCCTTTTCGGAATCTGGATAGAAGACAGTTTCACATTGAATTCATTCATCCTCTTGAGGTAAAAAACCAGGATCAGTGTAGGAATAACGTACAAAAGACTGTGCAGGATTACGAATAAATCAAATGAAATCAGATCAGTCCATTTTAAAATGAGAATTATGGTAGTTGCGGCGCGGAAAATTACTTCATAAGCAAAAACGGCAATAATATTTTTATACAAACTTCGCAGGTATATTTCCAGTACCATGAAGAGCACATATGAAATCCCGATTGGCAGAACCCAATAATAATAGTCCAGAAACATGGGTGATTTTTCAATATACCCATGTTGGATCTGATTGCGGAACAGGATATACAGTGCGGTATAAATAAGTATTCCCAAACCTACAATCAATAGAATAAACGAAAGGAATCCATGATGTTTTTTTGCCTCATTCCTCATGAAAGGAAAGAACTTCCATGTAGCGTAGACTGTTCCAAGATTCGCAAGCTGGGCAAAAAGAGTTCCGATGGAAATAATCAGGTTGATTAATCCGATCTGGGCAGGAGAAAGAATAACCAGAAACAAAACGCCTTTATTCAAGGCTCCGATCAGGATTCCCAGGTAGGAAATGATTGTTGTTCTAAAAGCGTCTTTTTGTATCAGGCCCATTAGCGCAAAATTAACGATTATTTATCCAATCCGATTCGGAATTCAAAATTAGGCAGATACAAACTACCCTGAATTCGATGTTCCTGAGGAATTGCATTATTTACTTTTCAACATCTCCGAAAAGTCGAATTAATATAGATTTCGTTCTACAAATTCTAAATTAAAATTAGCATATTTGCCCTATGAAAGAAGTAAAAATTGCATCCTCTGAAGTAAACAATTGCTTTGTTTGTAATTCAGTAGGAAAAAGCAAGTATCTAAATCTGGATGATCGCAATTTTGGAACATCTAAAGGCTGGAATATCGTAGAATGCTCAAACAGTACTTGCGGGTTGATGTGGCTAAATCCAATGCCGACGGTTGATGAGATCGGTAAGGCGTATGAATCATACTATACGCACACGGAAGCTAAAAAACCACTTGTTGAGTTATCCTTCCTGGAAAAACCTTATCTGGCTGTTGCACATAAGTATTTCCCATCACTGTCTTTCTTCAAAAAACTACCCGGTTACCTGGCTTATCTTTTACCGGTTAACCGCAATAATATTGATTTTAAAGTTCTTTACCTGGATGCTGTTCCACAGGGACGTGTACTGGACTTTGGCTGTGGCAACGGTACGCTGCTTGATAATTTGAAATTAGCAGGCTGGGAATGTTATGGATTGGATGTTGATCCGAAAGCAGTGGCTTACTGTCAGGAAAAAGGGCTAAATGTAAATGTGGGAGATATTCCTTCTCAAAACTATCCCGACAATTTTTTTGATGCCATCACCATTAACCATGTAATAGAGCACGTACACGAAGTGGACGGATTATTAAAATCCTGCTATCCAAAGTTAAAAAAGGGAGGTAAATTAGTAATTGCCACACCAAACACGAAGAACTGGCAGCGCGGATTGTATAAAGAAAATTGGTTCCAGCTGGATCCTCCGCGGCACCTTCATTTGTTTAATCCTGATAACCTGGAATTGGTGGTAAAACGGAATCAATTCGATATACTGGAATCATTTACAAGTGTGCGCATGGATGCTTGGTCAACTACCGTGTCAAAAGTCATTAAGCGAAAAGGTCGTTTTGTAATCGGTCAGGATAAAAAAAGAATGGCTGACTTTTTAATAGGTCTTTTTCATCAAAACATGAACGTCCTTATTAAACTTTTTAACAGGCAGGCAGCAGGAGAAATTGTAATCATTGCAACCAAAAAATAATGAGTGCTAAGAAGAAAGTTGCTATTGTAATTCCAGTTTATCAAACCGCCCTGAAATGGAACGAGCAAATTTCGCTGGCCCGATGCAAGGAAGCTTTTAAAGGATACGATGTGATCATTGTCTATCCTGAAGGACTTTCATTGACGGAATATGAAGAATATAATGCCGCTACACAATACCTGGGATTAAAGCCTAAGTATTTTAAAAGTGTTGCAACATACAGCCGTTTGATGAACATCCCTTATTTCTACAAACATTTCCTTGAATATGATTACATCCTGATTTATCAATTAGACACTTTTGTTTTTGAAAACAACCTGGATGAATGGTGTAATAAGGGATTCGATTATATCGGAGCTCCATGGATCAATAGTAACTGGATCGAAAAACTCAATAACAAACTCCCGGGAATAAAACACTTTATCAAAAAAGTTGGAAACGGCGGTTTATCTCTCCGAAAGGTGAAAAAGTTTTATTACGGTAGCATTTATCTTTATCCATTGGGCTTAATTTGGAAAAGAAAATGGAACGAAGATTTTTTCTGGTCGTCTGTTGCAAAGAGATTAATTCCAGGATTCAGAATACCAGATGTGAAAACGGCTCTGCAATTTGCCTTTGAAGAAACTCCCGAAGTGTGTTATGAATTAAACGGGAATCAACTCCCTTTTGGATGTCACGCCTGGGAAAAATTCAATCCAGCTTTTTGGGCACCTCATTTTGAACGTTATGGATATATCATTCCAGATTCAATCAAGAATCAACAGACCAAACAATGAATCTTAAGACATCATCTGTCTGAATTCGGCATCATCCAATCTTTCAAAACTGTCAATTAAACTGTTTTTTGAACAATTGTAAATCCGTGTATGCTTTGTTTCGGCATACCTGTTGACCACGGTATAACCTTTAAAAACCTTCGCACAGGCTTCCAGTAAAACAGCCATTGTAATACTTTTCGACGGATCAACAGGGTCCTTGATCATACGTACGGTCTGTTCCTGCTTTTTCTCATACACATGTACATCATAAAGCATCAATTCATTGTTTTTGTTCACAGTAACATTGTTATGCCAATTGTTTTCAGCACCAAACAAGAAAAGACGCTTGACTCCTATTTTTACACCAAAGAAAAGCGCATAAACCAGAATATTTTGACTTTGGGGTGCGGCCAGATTCCAATTATACAACCAATGATTTATGTTCTGAAACCCACCCTTCGTTGTTACATAATTCACAAACTGAACCTTGAAGTGTTCTTTTTTCATCAATTCCTGAACAAAGTAAGATTTTCTACTATTCCATGGAAGATAAAATGTGATTTCCCAATCAGTATCCTCCAAAAAAATCCGGAGCGTTTTTTCAACGGGTTCGATTAGTGGCTGCTCAAAGAAAGCCGGATCTAACAGGAAATAATTCTTCGGCTTCAATTGGAAAAAGAATTCAGAGCAACAAAAATGATTTACCACTGCCAAATCTGCCCTTTCGAAAATTTCCCGGTTATTCAGAATGTCCTGTTCAAGCGAAGGTCCATTCCCCAATACGATCAGATTTCTTGCATCTGACTTCTTAATGGAAAGAAAATACTTGCTTTTTAGAATGACTTTCGCAAGAATTAATAGCGTCTCAAAGAATCTATTGATCATATTTTCCTATTTGTGTGTATGTATTTAATACTTGCTGTTTCAGCCCAATCACTATGTCTTTTGTTAATATCGCTTTCGATTCTATCTGTTCCCGGTCAATCCGGGCCAGCAAGTGTTCAACCTCACTTTTCATGTTCTCATCTTCAGGAATAAACCAGGCAGCGTTCTTAAACATCTGCCAGTTATCGCTTGCTTCACTTCCACAAAAAACGATCGGTCGGCCGGTAGAAATAGCTGTGACAGCTTTGGAAGGAACAGCTGCATGCGTCCAGGAAGTTCTTAAAGTAACCAGATGAACATCAATGTACTTCAAGTGTTCCTGTGCAATTCCGTTATCGACAATTATCACGTGCTCAAAATTTTTAGCAAAAGCTTTGAGCTCTTCAGCTCGAATTCCATAAACAGAGAGAATAAACCGAAAAGAATATATTCCGGAAACCCGGATCATTTCCTGAATGAATTCCGGATTGTGTGCCTGTCCGACATTCCCAAAATAGCCCAAAATGATTTTTCCCGGATCGTACCAGTCAGGTTTACCTCCATCAGCAATCTCCTGTTCTTTTTCAAGAGTAACGCCAGCAGGTAAAATCATTACAGGAACCGGGGCCTTATATTGTTTTTGAATGTACTTAGCTTGTTCGTCACCCAGCGCAATCAATAAATCAGGAGGGGTTTTATACGTTTTCTTAAGTAAGAACCGGTAAATCCAACTGCTTTCCTTAATGGTGCCTGCAGAAACAAAGCCTTCGGGAAAAAGATCCAGTGACCAAAAAGCCCATTTCTTTTTCTTCAAAAGCATAGATGCCCAAAGTGGGATCAGCGGAGGACTGGAAGTACATATGATCAGGTCGGAAGGGTGCTTCTTACTTCTTTTGATCAATATATATCCATCCAAAAGCATGTTGAAAAGCTTCCCAAATTTGTTATTATTACTGAATTTTTGCTTGATCCTCGTAACATTTCCGGTAGGATTAACGGTACTGAGATTTCCTTCTTCACTGATATCCATACAGAACACCTTGATTTCCACATTGGATTCACGAATCAGGTGTCGAGCCATCTGATCGGCTAAAATACCGTTGATGTTCTTACTTGGCGGATAATGCCGTAAAACGATGGTAATCTTTTTCAAAGCAGCTTTATTTTTTCTCTTCATTCAAGAACGAAGAATACGCTTTCCGGATACCTGTTTCCAAATCGGTTGTAGCTTTCCATCCCAACTGGTTGATCCTTGAAACATTCAATTGCTTTTTAGGAGTTCCATCCGGTTTAGAAGTATCGAAAACGATTTCACCTTCAAATCCAACAATTTGTTTCACCAAATGCGCTAAGTCTGCAATGGTAATATCCGATCCGGTTCCTACATTAATTGCACCCGGATCATTGTAGTTTTCCATCAGGAAATAACAAGCTTCTGCCAGGTCATCCACGTAAAGGAATTCCCGCATCGGTTTCCCTGTCCCCCAAACAACCACTTCTTTTGTGCCGTTGTTTTTTGCTTCGTGAAATTTACGGATCATGGCAGGTAACACGTGTGAGTTCGACAAATCATAGTTGTCATTCGGACCGTACAAGTTGGTCGGCATGGCAGAAATGAAGTTCGATCCGTATTGATCGCGGTACGCATCACACAGTTTAATACCTGCAATTTTTGCAATCGCATACGGCTCATTCGTTGGTTCCAGTGGTCCGGTCAGCAAACTGTCTTCCGAGATCGGTTGCTGCGCAAATTTCGGATAGATACAGGAACTTCCCAGGAACAATAATTTCTTTACCTGATTCACATGTGCTGCATGGATTACATTCGTCTGGATCATCAGGTTGTCGTAAAGGAAATCACCTTTGTATGTGTTGTTTGCCTGGATTCCTCCCACTTTTGCAGCGGCCAGGAAGACATAATCCGGTTTGTTTTCTTCGAAAAAAGTCAGTACATCTGCCTGGTTGATCAGGTTCAGTTCTTTGGATGAACGCGTGATGAG
>CBFGPJ010000114.1:0-7872 GCA_965650615.1 uncultured Fluviicola sp.
AATTGCCATTGATTACCAGTCTTTTCTTGCACTTTTACCACCTGTAGTACCTTTTGAACCATCCAATCTTTTCTTCGTATTCATTTCCTGCTTGCTAAACTCATCGAGTTTGCGCTCGGTTTCTTTATCCTGTAATTTTTTTTGTTCGCTCTTCTGTTGTTGAGACTGTTGATTTTGCTGGTTTTGGTTTTGTTGTTTATCCTTTGAATTATTCTGTTGATTCTGTTGATTCTGTTGATTCTGTTGATTCTGATTATTATTTTGCTGATTTTGATTGTCTTTGTTCTGCTCTTTATTCTCTTTGTCTTGTTTGTTTTGCTGTTGCTTCTTCTGCTGTTCCAATAATCGTTTCGCCTCAACCAATCGTTGTCTTGCTTTTTCGTTATCAGGATCCATTCTCAGAATCTGCTTGTAATTATCCACCGCACTTTGAAAATCCTGCTGTTTCATACGGGATTCTCCCAAACTTGTTCTAGCCCGAATTTCTTTTTCTTTCGTCTCAGCGTTATTCACCTGACGCTCAAAGTTTTCAGCAGCTGTCTTGAAATCATTCGCACGGTAAGCAGTCTGACCAATCTCCTGTGACAAATCTACATCATTTGGAGCTATTTGTTCGGCTCTTTTATAATACTTTAACGCTTCCTTGTAGTTTCCTTTTTTGTATAAACTTCTGGCTTCGTTGAGTGTTTCTTTCCATTCCTGCCCAAAGGTGTTGAAAGCCAAAACACACAAAATGATCATCATTGCTGTTTTCATGACTTATCGGGATTAATGATAATGGGTAAAAAGAAGTAGCAGATCATACACAAAAGCGCCAATATTGCAGGGAGGTAAAAATAGTTTTTATCTACGTTAAATTCCACTTTCATGACCTGCTTATTTTTTGTGTTCTTGTAATTCGTTGCAATATCAGAGATATTCGGGAAGGGGCTATCGGAAGTTACTAAAATACTTCCGGATTCGCCAGCCATTCGGGTCAAACCTTTTTTGTCGATTTTTGAAACAACCGCTTGGCCGTTCTCACGTTTGTATCCTTCCGACTCATCGTAAGGATTATTGGGGATCAGGCCTCCTTTCGTGGAACCAAGGCCCAAATACGCCAATTCTACGTGTTTCTTTTTCAGTTCCCGGAGTTGTTCCTTCCAAAGTGCTTCGTGATCTTCTCCATCTGTGATTACCAGGATCGCTTTCCCGGATTCGGAATCTTTAAACTGCTCCTGTGCAACTTCCAAAGCCCTTCCAATATTTGTCCCCTGATCTGAGATCATAGAAGTTTCAATATCCGGAACAAACAATTTTGCCGCACCATAATCCATCGTAAGCGGAAGTTGTGTATACGCATCATTGGCAAATACTACCACTGCAATCCGTTCGCCTTTCAATTGGTTCAGCAATTCTCCGATTGCCTGTTTTGCAGCGGTCAGACGACTCGACTTATTCCCCCCCATATCCTTGGTGTTCATGGAATTCGAAATGTCAAGACAAATAACCAGGTCCAATATACGCTTTGAGCCATTTACTTTTCGGGATCCCGCTACAGGTTGCGCCATAGCCAGAACAACGAAAAAATAAGTGCTTCGCAATAAAAAATAATGCAGGAAAGCTTTCACCGGTTCAAATTTCACCCACAACATCCGTGTAGAACCATAACCGGAATATTCCTGGTAAATCCGCGCTTTCCAATTCCATTGAATCCAGGACAAGATCCCCAAAACCGGAATGATCATCCATAATCCGAGTACCTCCGGATGGAGCAGTTTTACTCCCCATTTATCAAAAGGAACAACCACGTACAGGATAAGTACAAAAGACCACCAGATCGCCTCTGAAACGAGTAAAAGCTTTACCAAACGATTATATGTGTTTTTCTCTTTAATCATCCAGTTTGAATTTCAAACGCTGAACTCCCCAAGCCGTTATGGAAAATAACATGCTCCAGATAAAAAATGGAAACAGGGTCAGCGGTGGTTCTGCCGCCAGGTGCTGATCTTCCATTTTTCGCTTTTCCAGTTTGTCAATTTCAGCATAGATCTTTTCCAATGATTTCTCATCCTGCGCACGGAAGTATTTCCCATTGGTAAGTTCCGCTATATCTTTCAATATTCCTTCATCGATTTCTACCGGAACATTCTGGTAAATCACTCCAAAAGGTGTTTGAACCGGAGTCGGGGCCATACCGTTTGCTCCCACACCGATCGTATATACTTTACATTTCTTTTCCTTTGCCAGTTCAGCGGCTTCCATTGGGTCCGGACCGGTATTACTGCTTCCGTCCGTTAATAGAATAATGACTTTGGAAGGTAAGCTGTCACTTCTCAGTCGGGTTACTGCAACTCCCAAACCACTTCCGATAGCAGTTCCCGGCTCCAGATAACCGGGCTCAATTGCTGCAATTTGTTCTTTCAGCAATTTGTAATCCAGTGTAGCCGGACAAGCAGTATACGCTTCTCCTTCATAAACCACCAAACCAACACGGTCACCTTTCCTGGAATCCACGAACTTCTTTGCAACCCGCTTGGCTACTTCCAGTCGATTCGGATCAAAGTCCTGTGCCAGCATCGATCCGGAAGCATCGATCGATAAAATAATATCGATCCCGTTCTTGTAGTCGATTTTAGGAGGATCAATAGAAGTATTATAGGGTTCCGCCAACGTCAGGACCAAACAGGCCATGGAAAGGGCATAACATGCATTTATTCCCCAGCGGATATAACGCACCCAACCGATCGAATAAGAGAATTGTTCCTGTTCCGAATTAGCATATTTCAACTGTCCGGCACGGCCTTTTTGCAGGTATTCACAGAAAAACAAAAGCACAGGAATAGCCAGCAAGAGCCACAACATGTGTGGATTGTAGAAATCATATTCCCAAAAGCATATGTTGAAATAACGACTCATTCAGGGATCTCCAAAGGACTTAATTCTGTAACGATTTCTTCCAAACGGAATAAACTGGAGCGGATGTGCATGTCATTCAATTCGGTTTTGGCAAATTTCACCATGTCGGCTTCTCTGAGCAACACTTCGATCCTCCTGATCATACTCGAATCTAGGCCTTTTAGTTTCAGTAAAGAGATCGTCTCGTAAGTTGTCCGTTCCATCAGGTTTAATTCGTATCGCGAACTCAGGTACATTTTCAATACCGCTGAAAAACCGACATAATGCGATTTTGTTTTACCGTGGAGCCAATCTTCCTTTTTCCGGAGTTGCTTAATTGCAAGCAAGGTCCGTTCGCGCAGGCTCAATTCGTCTGATTTTTGGATCTTTCTGCGTTTGTTCCAAAGAATTCCGATTGCAATGCCTAAAACAATGATCAGTAAAACCCACCAGTATTTTTTGATGAGCCTCCAATAATCATTTTCCGGCTCAATCGGAATTTCTTCAATTCCATCCTTCACTTTTTTCTTGACAAAACCAACATACAAATGCGGGGCGCGAAAGGAAAAGGTTGAATCGTTCCAGGTCATCCACAATTCCGGCAAACGGTATTTTGCAGAATCCCAGGCAATCAATGTATAGACGCCTTTCCAGTACCTGATTCCTTTTTGCGTGTATGAAGTGTCTTTAAATGATTCTATTTCCAATTCTCCTCCCGGTTTCCACAGTGATTCACCTGTGTGATTGACATCACAAATAAATACATCTGAAATCGGGTTGTAATCGAATTGTTTGGGTTTGTGCTTTACAAGAATGGTTAATCGCGCCTTATCACCGATACGAACGGAATCTTGCGTCCAATATACGCGATGTGTTTGTGCAAAACCTGCTCCAAAACACCAACATACCAGTATGGATAAAGCGAATCTCATTTCCGGCGTTTGAACAATTGAAGTAAGGGCAAATAAACATGGTCTCCGACTTCGAAAAATGCAGCATCAATTCCTAATTGCAGGAAAAATGCTTCATTCTTTTCCTTTCGAAGCTCATATTTTTTTTCGTAATCTCTTCGTACCTGTGCAGAAGAACTGTCGATCCAATTCGTAGCACCGGTTTCCGCGTTCAACCAGCGAACAAATCCTACATTCGGAAGGTTGGATTCTCCGGGATCTCTTACACCCAAAGCAACCAGGTCGTGTTTTCGTGCAGTATTTGCAAATCCTTCCTTACTCAATTCCAGCTGGGAGAAATCACTGATCACGAAACAGATGCTTCGTTGTTTAAAAATATTACGGGCATATTTCAATCCCATATCCAGGCTTGTACCCGCAGATTTCGGTTTCAGATTAATCAGTTTACGCAACAGAAAATGAACATGACCGAAACCTTTCTTCGGAGGAACATAGTATTCTACTTCATCCGAAATAAAGATCGCTCCTACTTTATCGTTCTTCTTCGCTGCAGAAAAAGCCAGCGTCGCTGCCAATTCAACCGCAAGTGAAATCTTGGAATCTGCTCCCTGCCCAAAATACATGGATCCGGAAACATCGATGATCAGAAGCACGGTTAATTCTCTTTCCTCTTCAAAAATCTTTACAAATGGTTCCCTGAAACGTGCAGTTACGTTCCAGTCAATGGTCCTTACATCATCTCCGACCTGGTAAGATCTCACTTCACTAAAAGACATACCCCGACCTTTAAACGCAGACTGATATTGTCCTGCGAATACTTGTTCGGTCATACCACGGGTCTGAAGTTCAATGGTACGAATGCGTTTCAGTAAGGCTTCCTTATCCATGCCGATTTATGGAACTTCTACCCGCTGCAATAAACGTTCGATGATTTGTTCCGGCTTAACTCCGTCAGCTTCTGCTTCATAATTCAAACCTACCCGGTGACGAAGCACATCCATAGCAACAGTTCGCACATCATCCGGGATCACAAAACCGCGTTGCTCCAAAAATGCGTTTGCTTTTGCTGCCAATGCCAGGTTAATGGTTGCACGAGGCGACGCTCCGTATGACAAGTATTTGGAAATTTCAGAAACTCCGGCTGTCGCAGGATTACGTGTTGCATCAACAATATCAACAATGTAACGCTCTACTTTTTCATCCAGGTAAATAGAACGAGTTAAATGCTTTCCTTTGATCAGGTCATCGGGATGCATTACATGTGAGACTTTTTCCAATCCTTCCGGCCTTACGTTCGAACGCAAGATTAATTGTTCTTCCTGCTTGGACGGGTAACCCATAAAGACTTTCAGCATGAAACGGTCCACTTGCGCTTCCGGCAGAGGGTAAGTTCCTTCCTGTTCAATCGGGTTTTGAGTTGCTAAAACTAAAAACGGTTTTGGCAGTTCGAATGTAGAATCACCAATAGTAACCTGGCGTTCCTGCATGGCTTCCAGCAAAGCTGCCTGTACTTTCGCCGGTGCACGGTTAATTTCATCTGCCAAAACAAAATTGGCGAAAATCGGTCCTTTTTTAACCGCAAAATGTTCTGATTTCTGTTGGTAAATCAACGTTCCCGTTACATCTGCCGGAAGTAAATCAGGAGTGAATTGAATACGGGAAAACTCAGCTGAAACAGCACTTGAGAGTGTGCGAATTGCCAGTGTTTTTGCCAATCCAGGAACTCCTTCCAATAATACATGGCCGTCTGCGAGTAAAGCAATTAAAAGACTTCGAACCATGTTCTCCTGTCCAACAATTACTTTTCCGATTTCACGACGTAATAAATCGTATTTCAGTCCTTCCGTTTTGATCTCCGTTGCAATTACCTGCAACTGCTCGGAAGGAGATAAATTAGGTATATCCATCATAGTTTTAGCCTAAGGTGGCAAATATGTGAAAGAATGTTCTTTGGGCTTTGTAAATGCTGTTAATTTATGTTAAGTCACTTGTTAATAGTGAGCTCCCGCATCATTCTAGTTTCGCAATTCAACGAGTTTTTGAATTTCCGTGTTACTCAAAGTCATTGAAAGCGAATGTGCAGTCTGTCCGTCTTTATTCTGAAGATTCAGGTTGGCTCCCGCTTTTTTGAGTGCACTTACCAACTTCAGGTTCTGATTTAAAACGGCATACATCAAAGCGGTGTTTCCATCGGGACCCTGAACATCCAGATGTGCTCCTTTATTGATCAATAGTACTGCCAGTTCTGTATTATTTTGATAACACGCTGCCTGTAATGCACTCCCTTCAGCAGAAGCGCGATTCACATTTGCCCCATGTTTAATCAAAAATTCTGCACACTTGGTCTGTCCGCGGTAACAGGCAATCATCAATGGATCAAACCCCATTGGGTTCACTTTCTGAATGGTGTCTTTATTCAGGGCAATGAGCTTTTTGAGTTGCTTGATATTTCCTGTTCGTGCAGCTTCAAAAACGTCTTGTGCATGAACCGAAAATCCCGTAAACAAAAGAGTACTGAGAAAAATTGTCTTAATCCACATAAATTCTAAAGAAAGACGGTGTGCTATCTTGTTTTACTCTTACGGTATAAATTCCCGAAGGAAGATTATCCAGAACGGTAAGCTTTGAGTCCAGTTTTCGAACGATTCTTCCAGCAGCATCCATCACTTCCCCTGATGAATACGGAATTTTAATCAGCAATTCCTTCCCGTTCCAGGAATATTCGTTCATGGTTAACTCCATTAATCCGTCAACAGATGTCGCAGTAAATGACCACGCTGTTGTATCAGAGATACCAGGAAATGCATTTCCTGCCTGATCTTCTACCGCATCGTTATCGATTAAAATATGGTAATGAGCACCCAACGTCAACCCCGTTTGATTCAACGCCACAGTATTAGCTGTTGCGGTGATATTGCTCAGGGCAGCGCTAAACTCAACAGATGTTCCATTGTCTTCATTTACCAGATAATAACTTCCGGTACCCAATTCAATGTTCTCATTGAAAAGAATGGTCGGAACAACATTCAAAGGTACATTGATACTATTATCAACAGGATCCAGGTCTGCTGTTGGTGCAGTATAATCTCCAACGCTAAAATTCCACATTGTATTGGTTGTAATTCCCGCGAAGTCATTTCCACTTAAGTCTTCGATGAATCCTGGCTCGATGTTTACGTAGTAAGCCGTGTTTTCATTCAATGGGTTTACGGTTGAAAAATTGATGGTCGCACCGCTCACCAATACTTGAGGAGATCCAAAGCCGAATGATTCCACTAAAGTCCCGCCGGAAGTATACAATTCAATTACTCCAACCGCCGAAAGCTGCACATCTTCCGTGAACGAAATACTGAAGTTGCCGGTAACCGGAACATTTGTTTCATCATCTGCCGGAGAAAACGGTGCAACCGCTAATGGAGCTGTAACATCGTTGGTATTAAAATTCCAGGTAGTCGTATTTGCAAACCCTGCGTAATTGTTGTTAAACATATCCTTAATCGCTCCGGATTGAACATTCACGTAATAACTTGTATTCAGTGCCAGGTCTGTCGGATTAATAGTCACTACCGACCCGGAAAATGAGATCAAAGGACTTGTCAACACATCGTATGCTTCCACCAGTGTTCCTGCTGCAGTATACAACTGAATTTCACCTGTTCCGGCTTGTATTGCTTCATTAAAGGTCAATGAAAGCGGTGTAGTAAGTGCAACTCCAATAGAATTATCCGCCGGAATAAACGGTGAAGCAACCAAAGCAGGTGCCGTAACATCATTCGTATTGAAATTCAAAGTCGTATTATCCGAAATACCTGCAAAGAAGTTATTCGCGGCATCTTTAAAAGCCGTCGCATCGATCTGGATGTAATAAGGTGTATTTATAACCAGGTTTGTCGGTGGATTGTAAAAGAAGTTTGAACCGGTAATGGTCACATTCGGGTTCCCGCTCGAAACGGTTTGGATGACATTATTGCTTCCATCATAAAGCGTTAACGAACCGGTTCCCCAGGAAATATTCTCCGAAAAATTGATCGAAATATTGGAAGTAATGTTTACCCCAACTGCATTGTCAGCAGGAGTCGTGCTC
>CBFGPJ010000115.1:0-7835 GCA_965650615.1 uncultured Fluviicola sp.
GGTTTAATTAGTCCCATTTTATTTGTTTTCTATTTAATTTAGGAAATATTAGGGTTTGTTGCAATAGATTTTCAGGATTTTTTCCATTCCCGTTGCAAGTTTGCGATATTGCGAACAGCTCCCTGTTTTAACGGGCTTTCAGAGGGAAATCGCATGAAATGTTCGAAAATTTCTTTTTGCAGTTATCATTCTTCTAAACAATCATTTTATGTAATTTAGCTTCATGCTGAGAATCATGTCTTTTCTGATACTGCTGGTAATCATCACTTCCTGCGAGAGCAAGCTGGGTAAGTTCGAAGAAGATGTCGTATTCATCAGGGCAACAAACGATTCTGTTCAAAAAGTGCTCCAACAGCTGGATACCAACCAGGTTTTGAAATTGAGGGGAAAATCCAAAATGATGTTGCTGAACTTTAATATCGAGTTGGGAAATGATACATTGGATATCGAAACAGCCAGGGAAATAGATGGTTTTATCCAGGCATATCGCGCAACTGATTTTTTCACTACTGAAATCAATCAACTGCGAATTGCTCAAAAAGAACAGCAGCAAAGGCTTCAGAAATTACAATCGGATATTGAAAATGGGGCAGGAGATCGTTCAACATACTATGAACACGTACAATTTGAACGAAAGGAAGCAGAACAGATCCGTTCACATAGTTTGATCCTGGAGAAACAATTTATAGATTTTAAACAATCTTACGAGCAATTTAAACCTACATTTGAGCGTTTTAAAGCCGCACATTAAATATCATGAAACAAGCGCTGATTTTTTGTTGTCTTCTTCTTTCCTTTGCACTTTCGGCACAGACCAGTACCGATCAGCAATTGGCGAACTTGTATTACAACAATGGCGAGTTTGAAAAAGCACTTCCTTATTTCGAGAAGATCATCAACAAGCAAAGCACCAAATTTGATCAGTTGCGCTATGTGGATTGCCTGGAAAAAACAAACCAGGTAAAAGATGCCGAGAAATACCTTAAGAAATTAGCAGCCTCCAATTCCAACGATTTTGATTATACCATTGCGTTAGGAGATTTATACGACCGGACAGAACGCTCCTCCCAAACTGAAAAATTGTATGGCGAGAAAATCAAAAATGTCGCTCAGAACGGATATGAAGTCATCGAACTGTATAATGCATTCATTAAAAAAGGAAAGGTAGAATGGGGATTGAAAACCCTGGAAGCCGGGAGAAAGGAATTGAAGAAGAGTTATCCGCTGCAGATCCAGTTTGCGGAAGTTTATTCCCTTTTGGGAAGGACCGATGAAATGATCGATGAGTATTTCGATGTTCTGGACCAATATCCGAATTACAGCAGCAATATTCAGAACGCATTAACGAAACAGATCGATTTTTCAGAAGATAAAACGGGAGTTTATCAGAAACTGAAAGATAAATTACTGGTTCGGATCCAGAAAAAACCAAATGATTTCGTGTATTCCGAAATGCTCATTTGGCTCTTTATTCAAAAGAAAGAATTCAAATCGGCACTAACCCAAACCCAGGCTTTGGACCGACGGGAGAAAGGGAGCGGTAATCGTGTGATGGATTTGGCAGAAACCTGCGTTGAAAACAGCGATTATGCAACTGCGCGATTGGCCTACCGCTATATCATCGACCAGGGATCTCAAAACCCGAATTATTATTCAGCCTACAGCGCTTTACTGAATATCCGCTACCGGGAAATTACGATTGAAAAGAAGTACCAGGCGCAAGACATTGTTGATGCAGAGAAAGAATACCGGGAAGGGCTGAAATTATTGGGTTGGGGCCGAAACGCCGTTTATACAGCAAAAGAATTGGCTGAGATCAAAGCCTATTATGGAAACGATGCGAAAGGTGCAGCCGATTTGCTGGATAGCTGTTTGGCGGTAAATGGCTTGTCGGATTTCGAAAAAGCCCAGGTTAAAATGGCTTTGGCGGATGTGTTGATCCTCCAGGACGATATTTGGCAGGCTTCTCTTTACTATATGCAGATCGATAAGGATTTCAAATTTGAAGCAATCGGCTCCGAAGCGAAGTTCAAGAATGCACGTATTTTCTATTACGATGGCGATTTCAAATTTGCACAGTCACAATTGGATATCCTGAAAGAATCGACCAGTAAATTAATTGCAAACGACGCGATGAAACTATCCGTCCTGATCACAGACAATTTAGGTTTAGATAGCAATTACACGGCCATGTACCAGTTTGCGCAGGCCGATTTGTTACTGGAACAGCACCAGTACGAACGGGCATTCAAATTGTACGATTCGATCAATCAGGTATTCCCGGCACACGGTTTGGCAGACGAAATCTTGTTGCGCAAGGCACAGGCCATGCAGTACCAGGGAAAATGGCAGGAAGCATTGGATTACCTGAATAAGATCGTTACTTACCATATGGATGACATTTTAGCAGACGATGCAATCTTTACCATAGCGGAGATTTACGAAAAGAACCTGCACGACAAGGAAAAAGCAACGGAGTACTACAAGAAGATCTTGTTTGAATGCAAAGGAAGCCTCCTGACTGTAGAAGCGCGTAAACGCTACCGAGCATTGCGTGGCGATGTATCCGATTCGGAGGATCTTTAACTCCATCTATTCTCGTACTCAGCTCACCCTGCTTTTTTTTGTATGTCGAAATCAGACGTGTGTCTCCAGTGAGAAATTAATTACATACAGTTAGTTGCAAACTATTTAAAAACAGGCAATAAGATTTTAAATGTTAAATTTTTGCTTCACAAAAGTGTAACCAAAAAAGTTTTTTACATTTATCCCATTAACTGAAATCTTAAACTGTTCAAAATGATGAGACCTGCTATTCAAAAGGCTCTATATGCCTTAACCACTGTATTCTTTTTTTCATGTCACGCTTATACGCAGACAAACACCCTTCCTTCTACGGGGAATGTAGGAATTGGAACTACGGCTCCAAGCACCAAACTCCAGGTCAACGGATCTGCCCGCATTGATTCGACGTTAACCGTGAAAGACTCCATGATTGTTGACAGTGATGCCCATATCCGAAGCGACCTGCAGGTAGATGGTCATACCACCCTGGAAAAAAGCCTGAAACTAAACGGACTGCGTGATTCTACCCTCGTGGATGATGAAGTAATCCTGATCGATTCTACCGGAAAACTAAAAAGAGGTGGCGATCTGAAAAGTTTGGTTTATTCCCAACCAGCTCTACCACCCTGCAAAGATGATGCAGGTGGAAATATTACCCCGGCTTCTCCTATTTGGTTGAACGGACCGGGAAAACTATATACGAGCTACGCCTGTGTACCTGACGTGAAGGTGGGAATTGGCCAGAATAATCCAAATTCAAAACTACACATCACCACCGCTTTGAATAAAAATACACATCCGCTTATCATTGATAAACGGATCCAGGGAAATCCAACACCTTATAAACTGCTGGAATTGGATAACAACGGCTTGCTATATGCACGTGAAGTAAAAGTGAACCTGGATTCCTGGCCCGATTATGTGTTTGATGCAAGTTATCCACTCATGCCATTAAACGAATTACAGGTATTTATTCAACAGAATAATCATTTACCAAATGTTCCCAATGCTTGTGAAATGGAAGAAGCAGGGATCAATGTGGCAGAAAGCAATGTAATGCTGATGGAAAAAATAGAGGAACTAACGCTGTATCTAATCCAGATGAAAGAACAATTGGATACTCAGAAACAGTTATTGCAGGAGCAGCAGAAATTAATCCTTCAATTGCAACAACAAGTAAAACCCTGAGCCATGAGAAAGTTCATAACAGGAATGTTCCTGCTCATGGGTTTGCATGGGTGGGGACAGGTGGATACACTGGAATTCACCACCCGAAGGGAAGTAGCAGACACTTTATTTGGTTTGCTGGATCCCGGTATTTATGGGAATGCACTATTTGACAGGTCTTTATCAGAGGATTCACTATTAAACAGGCAATTATTAGGTGACTATTCCGGAACAGCCAGCGCATGGAGTTGGTTGCAAGCATATTCAGATATTGCATTATGTTATACAAATCCAAATTACATGCTTTCTGATGATGCATTATATCACAAACTAGAGGAGTTTTATTTAACTATAAGTGATTCTAGTATAGAAGATTTGCTCATTCAACCCTTTGGATTATTGTTACACAATATGAGTAGGATTGATTCAAGTTTGTTCTCAATTCCAAATGTATTTGCAAACCAGCAAAGCCAGCTAAAACTAAATGGAACTTATGCTGAATCCGGAATATATTCGAAGGTCTTATTGAAAAGTGCTGCTTTGATAGAATTATACGGAGAACATGGTTATGATGAAGGCATAATTGTATATGATCCCGATTTTATTTCAATCAGTTCTGATATCACGATTAATTCCATTCAGTTGAATATGGGAAATGGTTTTCAGAAATTTTCAGCTATAAATAACACCATCAAATACCCCATTCTCTCTGATTGGCAGACTGGTGAGGCTGCTATTGAATATAGCATCGATAGTGTATTATTTCAAGATACTATTTCGTTTTATGTTTCAACTGTCACGTATAAATACCATGATGAGGAAAAAAGTACAGAACGATGGGATACCGGAAATCAGTTTTTCCCACCTAATTCGGGAACATCAAGAGATTTGAAATACCGGATCAAATTCGGGTGTGGAAATGGGCGGAAAATAAGAAGGCCTGTTATTATAGCTCCACCATACAGGCCTATTTCGCAACCGGTTAGTTTCAATCAATATTATGATCAGTTTAACTTCAAATCTTTGATTTCGACTTTATCAGAAATGGGATATGATGTTATCTTTATTAAAGAAACTCCTGGTA
This sequence comes from uncultured Fluviicola sp., assembly GCA_965650615.1. Classification (GTDB taxonomy): domain Bacteria; phylum Bacteroidota; class Bacteroidia; order Flavobacteriales_D; family Crocinitomicaceae; genus Fluviicola. The sequence goes on from CBFGPJ010000115.1 coordinate 4,817, forward strand.
ATAGGGGAATCAATCATGCAGGAACAATTTTAGGTGATTTTATCAAATTCATTAACCAACAAAAAAAGAGTAATTACCCCAATGAAGATTGGGAAAATGTAGTGATTGGTTTTAGTGCAGGTGGTCAGCACTGGCGTTATGCCCTGAAGAAATTGGAGAAAGAACATATGGACCAAAATCTTCCCCATCATCACACGCGTTTGTATATTCCGTTTGACTCACCTCATTGGGGAGCAAATGTTCCCATGTTTGCACAGGCAGTCTTTAAAGAGATGACCCCGTTTAATCCCCCGGCATTTTTCACTTATGAAAGCTTGAAAGATGCTGCTTCAAAGGACATGTTGATGAATCATATATTGGGGAGTACTATTGTAGCGAGTAATCACGACCGAATAATCACTCCGGCTCCTACTTCAGAACGGCTGAATATTGTCAACCTATTAAATAATGCCTTCAATCATCAATTTACTCCTATGAATGACCTTCGTAAGAGTTTCCCAACATTTACCCGAAATGTGGCTGTTTCTACCGGAAGTAATGAATCCGATTACAATTCATTATACGGTTTGTACCCATCCATGAAGTTGTTTAAACAGGAACTCATGATCCCGGCCTGGTACGGAGGAAAGACCATTAAACGGAGTATTTATGCTTCCAAATACGGATCGGGATGGCCAATCTTTGAGCGCAAAGACCTCTATATATTCTTGGGAATTCCCATAGGTATCGAACGTTATTACAAAACAAACGATGCCTACGAGTGGGACATGGCGCAAGGCGGTTATAAAGATGAGTTTTATGATAAAGGAGGAATGGGAGTTGGTTCTCTTCCTTATACAGGAGTACCGGTTGGAGCGGTGACTGTATTACTTGGATCAGCGCAATCACTTATTGGTCCTTTGGGCCAATTGGCAGGTACCCAATACTATAAAAACCACATGAATTTTTTACCCATGGTTTCTGCTTTGGGGATTAATCCGACCAGGTGGCAGTATAATAATCTATACTATAATTTGAAAGATGAGGGATTGATGTATAACAAATTTGATTATACAGTTGGGGTTGATGAATCAGATTTGTTTGGTTATCCCAATTTGGCTCATCCTGGAAACCATTTCAATATTACTCCTTTTGAGGCACTTTACTGTGATCCACAAACCTATGAACACATCAAAATGCAGGCTTCGGTGGATAATGACCAGTTGAATGATGTATATTTAGTATATACCCGCAATTTTATCCTGGATGAAGTGGAAGCAGATATTGTTTACCTACAGAACAAAGTGATCGGGAAAAACCACATACAGTGGGACCCAAGCTATCGTTACAAAGCCTGGTATAAAGCATATCAAGACATTGTTGTAGGCGCGAATGTTACCCCAAAAACAGATCCGGGTCCCTACACCATTGAAGATCCGGGAGAAATTACCATGTATGCCTGTCACGAGATCAACCTAAAACCCGGTTTTAGCTCTGCCAATGGAAGTTCATACCATGCTTTTATTCGCTGTGATGGGTGTTATCGTCCTCATGGTAAAAACAATTCCGAAGGTTCAAATGGAACCAATAATCCTGGAAATACAGAGGAAAGTAACTTGTATGGAAAAGGTTCCGAATCGAAACCTGAAAATGTACTGAAAGTATTTCCAAATCCAACAACTGATTTGTGTACCGTAATTTTTCCGAGAGCTTCCGGTGAATGCACAGTTGCCAATGTCAATGGAAATATTGTTTACAATCAAAGAATTGGAGAAGAAACAAAAACAACCTACCTTCGGTTACCTAAGGGAATCTATTTCCTGAAATGGATCGAAGGAAGGGAAATAATCACCGAAAAAATAATTGTGCTATGAGAATATTCATATTGATCCTTTGTGGACTTCTGTTTTTTTCCTGCGGAAAAAAACGTTCAATCCACATTACAGCAACCAATGCAGCTACGGACCAACGTTATGCAGGTCTTGAATATACAGTTGGTTCGAGTGTTACTGGTAACAACGGAGAAAAGTCCAGAAAAGAGGCTACAGGTTTTTTAGATGCAAACGGAGAAGTCGGTGTAACAATCAGGGTGAAGCCCAATAGAACGTATTATGTACATGTGAAAGAACCATCCAATACTTGTTACAATAAAATGATCACGATGTATTTTAATAGTCCTTTTGATGAAGACGGACATTTTAATTTTGAATTTGCAGAATGTGCTTATTTTAAATTGAATATTAATAATATAAATTGTCAAGGAGCAACGGATTATTTTAAACTTTATTACATGGGGCGTCAGGTTGGAGGTCAGGGTTCGGGAATTGTTGGCGCAATCTCAAAAGAGGGAAGTGGGTGCTATTCTTATACTGGAAGTGATTTTTCATCGGTTCCTATGGGAGAAATGTATTGGAAATGGGAAGTGACGAGAAATAGTATAACAACAACTTATTACGATACAATTTACCTTGGTCCGGGAGAATATAAAACGTACGATATTAACTACTGAATAAGAATCAAGTACGGAAAATCGCAACTCACATTTGAAACATTCTACTCAAATTTGTGAAAAAACAAATTATTATGAGAATGCTATTGATTATTCTTTTGGGAACTTTAATAGTTTCTTGTGGAAAGAAACGTTCGATCCACATTACAGCAACTAATGTAGTCACAGGTGAACGTTATCCTGGCTTAGAGTACAGTATTGTTTCTTCTGTTGTTGGGACTGAAAATGGTGAAGGTACCAAAACAGTTGCTTCAGGCACTTTGGATTCAAATGGTGAAGCTGTTGTAACCCTTCGTGAAAAAAGAAACAGAAGGTATGCCGTTCGAGTAGTAGAACCTGCAAATACTTGTTACAATAAAATGAGTACCATGTTTTTTGATAGTCCTTCGGATGAAAATGGAAATTTTAATTTCGAATTTGCTCCATGTGCTTATTTAAAGCAAAATATTACCAATACAAATTGTCAGGGAAGCTTAGATTATATGATATTGTATAGTAAAAATCAAGTTAATAGTCTTGGATCAATAGGAT
>CBFGPJ010000116.1:0-7817 GCA_965650615.1 uncultured Fluviicola sp.
AGTTTTAACAACGATCAGAAATGCGATTGCCAGGAAAAATCTCATAGTATTGTTTATGACAGACCTTAAATTTAATTCAAAAAAGGGATAACGCCTGATTTACAACATAAATTGTGAATCAGTACTTAAAATGGTGTTTCGTCCGGGCCATTGAAATCTTCGTCCGGAACATTGTTCATGTTACTTCCAAGTGTAATGGTTCTTGGCGCATCATCAAATCCACGATTCATCGACATTCCCGCACTCATTGCATTCGGATTGAAATCATTTCCCGGACCGCTGTTATACTGATCTTCCATGTTTTCGAAACGGGCATATTTCCCCACGAAACGCATCCGCACATTTTCCAAACCACCATTCCGGTGTTTTGCAATGATGATCTCACCGACTCCTTCATTGGAAGAACCATCTTCCGCGGTTGTAATTCCATAGTATTCCGGTCGATATAAGAACCCAACGATATCGGCATCCTGCTCAATCGCTCCGGATTCACGAAGATCCGAAAGCACCGGCCGCTTATCTCCACCACGCGTTTCCACCGAACGGGAAAGCTGTGAAAGTGCAATGATCGGCACGTTCAGTTCCTTTGCAATTTCTTTAATGGAACGGGAAATGGTTGAAATTTCCTGTTCACGGTTCCCGGTACCTTTTCCACCACCGGCCGACATCAGCTGCAAGTAATCGATGATAACCATCTGGATGTCGTACTGCATTTTCAAACGGCGGCATTTTGCACGTAAGTCAAATACGCTCAAACCTGGTGTATCGTCAATATAGATCGGAGCTTCCGCTAATTTGGTAACACGACTGTATAGTTGCTGGAACTCGTATTCTTCCAGTTTTCCTTTTCTCAATTTCTCTGCGGAAATCATACTTTCTGCTGAGATCAAACGTTTCACAAGCTGAACGGAGGACATCTCCAGTGAGAAGATCGCGACTCCCATATTGAAATCCACCGCGGTATTTCGTGCCATGGACAATACGAATGCGGTTTTTCCCATCGCCGGACGTGCTGCAATAACGATCATATCGGATCGCTGCCAACCTGAAGTCAATTCGTCTAACTTTCTGAAACCGGTAGGAACCCCTGAAAGTCCGTCGCTGTTTTTAGCCGCTTGTTCAATTTCCTTGATCGCTTCACTCACCACAATATTCATGGTTGAGACGGTTTTCTTCATATTGTTTTCGGCAATCCCGAACAACGATCCTTCTGCTTTGGTCAGCAATTCAAAAACGTCTGTTGTTTCGTCGTAAGCATCCCGCAAGGTTTCGGAACACATGCGGATAATTTCCCGTTGAATGTATTTCTGGGCGATGATCCGTGCATGGTATTCGATGTGTGCTACGGAACCTACACGTTGCGTCAGGGAAGAAAGATACACAACTCCGCCAGCTGCTTCCAGTTCTCCACGCTGCTTCAATTTATCTGCAACGGTCAATAAGTCAATCGGATTGGAAGTTCCGAACAGTTCACGGATCGCACCATAAATGTACGTGTGTTTCGGGTCATAAAAACTTTCAGCGGATAACATATCGATGGTATCGGTCACGGCGTTTTTATCCAGCATCATTGCCCCAAGAACGGCTTGTTCCACGTCGATTGCCTGGGGTGGAATTTTCCCCATTTCATTTGCAAGCGGTAAAATAGTATTCTTGGTACGAGCTCCTACCCTACGGGAATTGTTCGGTTGTTGTTCTTCCATTGAGCAAAGATACAGAATCAAAAGCAGGCGATCGCGGTAAAGTTTAAGAATAGTTTTTAAGAATAAAGGAACATCGTTTTCAACGGGTTATTAACACTACTCAGATCATGAAAAAAAAGCCCTCCCGGTTGAACCGAAAGGACTTTCCAAACCAATATGAAAGCTTCAACTACTAGAATCTATAACCCAATGTTAGCTGAAGCCATTGATTTTTATAGCGTGGAGCGGACGAGGAACCATCGCCATGGTTCGTTTGAAAATCCCATCCTGCTCTCGGAGACACCACAAAGTGGTTTACATTTACATCGAAGCCGACAACTGCACCCAATGTATTCCGGCGAATATCCGTGTCAAAATCCCTGAATTCTGTTTCGGAAAATGTTCCGGAAGTGAAGTTGTCTTCCTGGCTCATTAAGAAGGAATATTGCGGACCCGCAACAATCGAAAAAGCAGGAAACGGTTTAAAGGTGAATAGGATCGGTATGTCCAGGTAGTTTGTAGTTCGTTTGAACGAATAGTTTTGTCCCAGCATCACTCCGGATCCCTGGAATCCCTTTTGGGAAAATAAAACTTCCGGCTGAACACCTAAGAATTTCCCGATTGGAATATGTAAGAAGGCACCTCCGGCAAATCCTGCTTTCCCGTTAGCCTCAAAATCGTTATCTCTTTCATCCCATACATTGGAGTAGTTTGCCCCGGCTTTTAACCCCACTTTTAATGCTCCTCTGTAATCTTCCTGCGCATTCAAATTCATCCCGAATATTGAAATACATGCTATTAGCATTATTGTAACCTTTTTCATCTTTCGCTAGTTTGAACGTTTGAAAGACAAAAGGCCAAATCCATGCCCCTAACAGGCAATCACACTCCTAAAAAAACTTAAACACCAAGCGGCAAAGGGGATTCAGAAGGAAGACAGAAAAATCAGGGCTATGCCAAAAAGAAAAATTCATTTCATTTTGGAAAAGGTGGGTTTCATTTTGGGAAAATTATATTGTCCGTTAAACAGTAGGGGCGCGATTAATTGCGCCCCTACTGTTTAAATATTCAAATTATCAATTATAAATTCAATTCCAATCCAACCGGGCAATGGTCAGACCCCATAATTTCGTTATGAATGGTTGCTGCTTTCAGATTTGGGACAAATGCTTCGGAAACCAGGAAATAATCGATTCTCCAGCCAATGTTCTTCCCTCGTGCTCCGGCACGATAGCTCCACCAGCTATATTTGATCTCATCGCCGTTCAATACACGCCAGGAATCAACCAATCCGCTTCCGACAAATCCATCCATTCCGTCAATTTCTTCCTGCATGAATCCAGCTGACTTGTTGTAATTCTCTTTTGGGCGTGCCAAATCGATTGCTTTGTGTGCCACATTGAAATCTCCGCAAACGATTACCGGTTTCTGTGCCTCCAACTTTTTCAGGTACCGCAAAAAATCTGCATCCCACGCCTGACGGTATGACAAACGCAACAACTCGCTCCCTGAATTGGGAACATATACCGTAATCAAATAAAATTTGTCGTATTCAGCGCAGATCACTCGTCCTTCTTCGTCGTGCTCCGGAATTCCCATATCGTAAACAACGGAAATCGGCTCTGTTTTTGAAATAATTGCCGTACCGGAATAACCTTTTCTTCCTGCTTCATTGGCATATACAAAGGGATACCCCAAAGGATTCACAGTTTCCAGTACCTGCTCCACAGTTGCTTTTGTTTCCTGTAAACAAATGACATCTGCCTGCATTGTTTTCATATCATCGAGAAAAGATTTCCCTGCAATTGCGCGAATTCCGTTTACGTTAAAGGATAAAAGTTTCATATTTGAAGAAGTTGAAAGGGTTTAAATGTCCAAAAAGTTCAAATCTGCTATACCTGCCGAAGAACTTTCAAGGAGGTAAAAATAGGAAAATGTTTCGTGCGTACGCCTAATTAATAGGAGCAAAAAAATTTAATCACCCTTCCAGGGTTATAAACCACAGAACCATTTTCATGACCTAAAATGGTTCTCTTTTACCAACATTTCTTTCACTGTTTTTGCCAGCTTCCAAATTGACATTATTTTTACACTATGAACAAATTTGATCAGCAAACACTTCACGATTTAGAATTTAACCAAATCAGGGAATGGTTGGCTGCGTTTAGTATTGGGGCTACAGCTCAAAGCCGATTGGAACAATTGACTCCAAACAACGATTTTGATGCCATCGAATTTGAACTGCTCCGGCTGAACGAATTCAAACGCATTCGGGTAGAAGGAGAATCTTTTCCGGCATTGGATTTTGAAGAACTGCTTGCCGAGATCAAATTACTGCCGATTCATAATGCGGTTTTACAACAGGAAGGTTTTGTACGGATCACCCGCGCTTCGGAGCTGGTGAATCACATGCTCCATTTCTTTGACAAGCGTTCACAGGATTTCCCGAATCTGTTCGCATTATTGAGCAACGTTTATTTCACACGTGAACTGATTGAAGCCATTGAAAAGGTTTTTGACCGAAGAGGACAAATCAAGGACGATGCTTCCCCTGAATTATTTGCGATCAGGCAACAAATTGCCAAGTTGCGCAACCAGATTAACCGCAATTTCGATAAGGAAATGCGCAGGTACCTGAAAGAAGGATTGCTTGGAGACACCAAAGAAGCATTTATCAATGAACGACGCGTCCTGACCGTTCAATCAAGCCACAAGCGAAAGATCGGAGGAATGGTGGTCGGATCTTCTAAAACCGGGAGTTTAACGTTCATTGAACCGGCTATCAATATTCCGTTGAATAACGAACTGGAAATGTCCCTGGATGATGAACGAAAAGAGATTTTCCGGATTCTCCAGGAGTTAACGCGGGAAATTGCACATCATCTTCCTTTGATCGAAGCATACCAGGAATTATTGACCGAATTTGACTTCATCAATGCCAAAACCAAACTGGCTCTTGACCTGAACGCTAACCTGCCGGGAATTGTCCGAAATACACGGATTGAATTAATCGATGCCTTTCACCCGATTCTTTGGAAAACGAACAAGGCACTTGGAAAGGTAACGCTTCCTCAAAGTCTGATCCTGGATGCCAACAGCAGAATGCTCGTCATTTCAGGACCAAATGCCGGTGGAAAGTCTATCACTTTAAAGACTATCGGGCTGTTGCAGATCATGCTGCAAGCCGGATTATTAATCCCTGTACATGAAAACAGCAAGTTTTGTTTCTTCCAGCAGGTACTGACCGATATCGGGGATAATCAGTCAATCGAAAACGAATTGAGCACTTATTCCTATCGCTTAAAACGCATGAAGTTCTTTTTGAAGGTTTCCAACCGAAGAACGTTACTTTTACTGGATGAATTCGGAACCGGTTCCGACCCGGAATTGGGCGGCGCTTTGGCTGAAGTCTTTTTTGAGGAATTATACAAGCGAAAATCTTACGGAGTAATCACGACACATTACGCCAATATCAAACTAAAAGCCGACCGATTGCCAAACACAGTAAATGGCTGCATGCTTTTCAATACCGAAACATTGGAACCTTTGTACCGGTTTTCTATGGGACAACCCGGGAGTTCCTTTACATTTGAAGTTGCCCAAATGAACGGGATCCCAATGGACCTGATTGAACAGGCAAAAGGAAAACTGGACCAGAACCGTGTGAAAATGGACCATTTACTCAATGAACTGAACAAAGAGAAAATGTACCTTCAGCGCTTGAACAAGGAACACATTGAAGCCCAGGAATTGGCTAATAATGCCCGAATGGAATTCATTGAAAAGAAACAACGGATCGATGAACGTTTGCGAAATCAGCAGGAACTGGCCGAAAAGAACAACTTGTTCATTAATTCAGGTAAAAAAATGAAGTCTTTCATTGACCGTTATCAAACCAGAACACGAAAGAAAGATGCCAATAATCCGTTGATGGAAGATGTGCGCAAATACCTGATGGTCGAGAAATCTAAAATTGAAGAAGCGAAACGGAAAGTCGAACTAATGCAGGCAAAACCGCAAAAACCGACCGCAAAAAAGCGTAAAACACAAAAACCGGAAGAAGACACGTATCAACGGGATAAAATTGTAGTTGGTTCGACCGTAAAAATGATCGAAACCAAACAAAGCGGAACGGTAGAAGAAATAAAGGGACATATTCTCACTGTTTCTTTTGGTTTTATGCGCTTAAAAGTAGAACGGGAAAAACTCATGTGGATTAAGTAAAATTCAAAATCAGTCAATAGCCATTAGTGATTAGTCAATAGTGTCATTCATATTTGAACTTTTGAACTTTTGAACTTTTGAATACAAAAATTAAAAAAACTATGCCAACTAACAATTACTACTACTTAGGACAATCGAGTCTTCTGAACAGCTTGCTTTTCCTGGAAAGATTTGCATTCTACGGCTTACAAACTTTCACCTACAGTTACCTCATCAGTGAGTCAATGAATCTGTATGGAGATGATGCCAATGAATTATTGCTCACCTTTGCATCTGCTTTATTATTTGCACGGATTTTCGGCGGATTGATTGTCGACTTTTTGCTGAGTCCTAAAATTGCAATTATCGTCAGTGCAGCTCTCCAGATCCTGGGAATTTTGCTTTTCATGAAAGAGACACTTGGCATGTTCTATCTGGGAATGTTTGTCTTTATCCTTGGTCAATGCCTTTTCTCTCCCGCCATCCTGAAATCCATCGGATCTGTTTATTCCGACAAAAAGCATAAAATGGACGGAGCAATGACTTTAAGCTTTTTTGCTATTAACCTGGGATCTTTTCTGGCTCCAAGAGCCTTTCCTTATCTCGATTTGGCCGAAACGTTCAAAAGCGGATTCACTTCTTGCATTATTTGTTTCATCCTAATCATCGGGCTTTGTTTCCTGATTAAAAAACCGAAAGAATCTGCGGAAGAAATCCAGGTAAACCAGGAGTTTGGGAACCGAGTAAACGAGGTCATTTTTCTCTCCATTTTAGGCTTATTCATTTATTGGTTATTTCAACAATTATTGAATCGTTCCATGGACAATTTCAATTACAGTGGATTCAGAAGATCGGATGATCTGGGTTTACTCGTTGCGATGATTCCGGCTTTAATTCCATTAGTTGGTTATCTCCTCTTCGGAATTTTGTGGAACCGTTTCAAATTCTCACCCCTGCTTAAGATCATCATCGGTTTCGGTTCTGCCACCATTTCAATTATAGCAGCAATTATGACTATGGCAAACAGCCAAACGGATGATCCGAAATTCATGACTGCTTTTCTTTGCTTGAGTTTTATCGGTGAAATCCTGATTGTTCCTGTTTTCCTAAGTCTGATCCTTCAATATGCACCCAAAAAATTAATGGCAACTTATTCCGGAGCTACATTGGCTATTTTTGGATTTCTCTCCCTGTTTATCGGGAATAAAATCTTCGAAGGAATCGGAGACGGAAATTATCGCATAGCTACCCTTGTTGCTGGAATAGGGTTCTTTTTCTCGACCTTAACTGTACTCATCATCTTCCTGCTTACAAAGAAGAAAGACGCAGCGCATGCTCACCTGGATGAATTCTAGAATAGCATGTTCAAAAGGCTAAAAGTCCTGATAGTTATCGGGATCAAAAGTTTGATCTGAACTTTAACAACAAAAAATAAAGCCATGCCTTGAAACAGATCGTGCCAATTCATTTCAAGACATGGCGTTTATATAATAAAAGGTTTCTATGAACCTTCAATTAATCAGATTAAACCTGTTCTTCTTATAGAAGTGTACATGTTTTTACAATTGTACCATCGGTTTCATAACCATCACATGTTTTTTTCGCGTCATCCAATGATGAATTCTTGATGGTCTTATGCTCCGTCACAGTTGTACTTCCCGTATCCTGGTAAGTACACTCACAATCGTAATCCTTCTTACACGATGCTAAGCCCAGCAATGCTATTGCCGAAACTCCAAAAACTAACTTCTTCATATTACCTGTTTTTAGTTTCTTACTCTACTCAAGATACCCTGAATAAAAAGACGAAAGAATCAACGTTTGTTAAAAAACAATTGAAAAGATTGGAAAAAAGAGGAAGTGTGTAAAAACAAGATATTGCTACTCCCCTAAACGCAAGTGAATTCCGGCTGATGAACTGAATACGGTCTT
>CBFGPJ010000117.1:0-7776 GCA_965650615.1 uncultured Fluviicola sp.
GGTAGGTATCCCCGAAAATGTATTGTTTGTGCGAATTCGTATAATCTTCAATGATAATCAACCCGAACGGTTTCCCGGTCTTTGTAGTTAAATGCTGCGCGTCCGTAATAATGGCCGGAATCGTAAAATCACGCCCCAAATGATTCTTCACATTCTGAAGTAATTCCACATTTCCGTTGCAGAATGCTTCGATCTCGACCCGGAAATCATCCAATGGGTGACCTGAAATAAAGATTCCTACTACTTCCCGTTCCCGGTTCAGCTTATACAACAAACTCCATTCTTCCGAATTCGGGATGGTCGGTTCAGGCATTTTTACATCTGCCGCTTCACCAAACATCGAAACCTGAGCAGAATTTTCATTGTCCTGCAAGCTACTTCCGTATTTCAATGCATTCTCGATAAAGGTCTTACCACTTGCGTCCAATGCAAAATACTGCGCTCTGTGTGCTCCTTTAAAGGAATCGAAACAACCGGCATAAGCCATGCTTTCCAGCGCTTTCTTATTCACCAAGCGCAAATTGAGGCGCTTGGTCATATCAAAGATTGAAGTAAAAAAGCCATTTGAGCGCTCTTCGATGATATTTTCAACCGGGCCGCTTCCCAAACCTTTGATTCCACCCAACCCGAACCGAACCGCTCCGGCCTGGTTTACGGTAAATTCATAGGAAGATTCGTTCACATCCGGTCCCAATACTTCAATTCCCATCCGTCGGCATTCTTCCATGAAGAAACTTACCTGTGTAATGTCATTCAGGTTATTTGAAAGCACCGCAGCCATAAATTCAGCCGGGTAATTTGCCTTTAGATAAGCCGTTTGATAAGCGATCCAGGCATAACAAGTGGAATGCGACTTGTTAAATGCATAGGATGCAAATGCTTCCCAGTCTTTCCAGATCTTCTCCAGAATATTCGGGTCATGACCGCGTTCCTGACCCTGCTGAACGAACTGAGGTTTCATTTTATCGAGGATATAGCGCTGCTTCTTCCCCATTGCTTTACGCAAAACGTCGGCATCACCTTTGGAAAAGCCCGCCAACTTCTGGGACAAAAGCATTACCTGCTCCTGGTAAACCGTAATTCCGTATGTTTCTTTCAGATACTCTTCACAAGCATCCAAATCGTATTTAATTTCCTGTTCTCCGTTCTTACGCTTAATAAAATCCGGAATGTATTCCAACGGACCGGGGCGATATAAGGCGTTCATAGCAATCAGGTCGGCAAACACCGACGGACGTAATTCACGCATGTATTTCTGCATTCCGGGACTTTCATACTGGAAGATCCCTACGGTTTCACCCCGCTGGAATAATTCGTATGTCTTCTCGTCATCGATCGGAAAAGAATCCGGGTCGAGATCAATATCGTGTCGTTTTTTGACATTCTTAACTGCATCTTTGATCAGAGTCAAGGTCTTCAGTCCCAGGAAGTCCATTTTTAACAATCCGGCTTCTTCCGCAACGGAGTTATCGAACTGTGTACACCACATCCCCGTATCTTTCGCCAAGGCAACAGGGACGAAATTGGTAATATCGTCCGGTGTAATGATCACACCACAAGCGTGAATTCCGGTATTTCGAACAGAGCCTTCAATGCGTTGTGCCTGTCTCAGGACCTGTGCACGCATGTCATTGCCTTTTGCAATAGCGCGCAATTCCTGCACATTTGCCAAATCCTGCGGACTATTCGCCAGCTTCTCGGCTAATTTGGGTTCTTCCCAATTAAAAATGGCATCCAGTGAGAAATTATCCGGAATAAGCTTCGCCAGGCTATTCGTTTCTATCAACGGTAAATCCAATACACGTCCTGCATCCCGAATAGACGACTTCGCAGCCATGGTTCCATAAGTAATAATTTGAGCAACCTGGTTGGAACCGTATTTTTCAATTACCCAATCAATTACACGCCCCCGGCCTTCATCGTCGAAATCGATATCAATATCGGGCATGGAAACACGATCCGGGTTCAGGAAACGCTCAAATAGGAGATCGTAGGCAATCGGATCAACATTGGTAATTCCAGTACAATAGGCCACTGCAGATCCTGCAGCCGAACCACGGCCCGGCCCGACGGAAACCCCCATATCGCGTGCTGCCTGGCAAAAATCCTGCACGATCAGGAAGTATCCCGGGTAACCTGTTCTTTCAACAGTAGCCAATTCGAAATCCAGTCGATCACGGATCTCATCGGTAATTTCCGGGTAGCGCTTTGCTGCTCCTTCGTAAGTTAAATGACGTAAATAGGCATTTTCTCCACGTTTTCCACCATCGACCTCATCTTCCGGGTGTTTGAATTCATCCGGAATATCGAACGCAGGAAGAAGTACTTCACGTGCCAAAGCGTAAGGTTCGATTTTCCCTAAAATCTCTGCAACACTTTCGATTGCTTCCGGCAGATCCAGGAATAATTCCTTCATTTCATCTGCCGATTTGAAATAATACTCTTCGTTCTCCAATCCAAAGCGGAAATTTCGTCCTTTCCCTTTCGGGGTTGTGACTTGTTCCCCATCTCTTACACACAGCAAAATATCGTGCGTATTCGCATCTTCCCGAGTGGCGTAAAACGTATTATTGGTCGCAACGATTTTTACTTCATGCTTTTGTGCCAATTTGATCAGTGATGCATTCACCCGGTTTTCATCTTCCTGCCCGTGACGCATGATTTCCACATACAAATCATCACCGAAAACATTCTTCCACCAGATCAATGCTTCTTCAGCCTGTTTCTCACCCACATTCAAGAGTAAGCTTGGAATTTCCCCGCTTAGTCCACCCGTAAGCACAATGATATCTTCGTGGTATTGTTCGACAGCCATTTTATCGATCCGCGGAACGTAGTACATTCCTTCGGTGTGAGCCATGGAAGCCAACTTGATGAGGTTGTGATAGCCGTTCTTGTTCTTCGCAATGAAAACAACCAATGATCCATTGTCTTTGACACTTTTATCGAGGCGATCACGGCAAACATACATCTCACATCCGATAATCGGAAGTAAGGGTTCTCTCGTATAGACCTGACCGTTTTCTTCTGCCTGTTGGCGCTCAGCTTCAATTTCTTTATTGATTCCGGCAATTGCTTTCTCAAAGTGGAAAGCTGCCATCATATTCCCAATATCCGTTAGTGCAACCGCCGGCATGTTGTGCTTGATAGCCTGTTTCACCAATCCCTTCACATCCATAGTGGATTGAAGAATTGTAAATTGGGTATGATTGTGCAAATGAACGAAAGGAAGGTCTTTTAATCGCTCCCTTGCTTCAGTCAGATCGACGGAAACAGTATCGTCGCTTGTTTGCTTTTTGAGTTTGGCGCTTTCTTCCTTTAAATTCAGGTGAGTAAGCCCAATCGGTTGAATGAAATCCGGATTTGCGATCTTGAAACGATCGAAAAACTCTAATTCAACCTTAAGTTCTTCTTTTGTAAAAACTTCTCTTCGGACCAATTCAAAGAAACAACGGGTTGTTGCTTCCACATCGGCTGTTGCGTTGTGCGCTTCACCAAAAGGAACACTGAACAAATAGTTATGTAATTCCGTTAGAGTCGGCAATTTGAACTTTCCTCCACGACCACCGGGAATCTTACACAACTCGGCAGTAACTTCCGTACAGGTATCCAACACCGGAAGATCGTGCATATTGGTTTCCACGTGGGTACGCAAGAATTCCGCCCCCATAATATTCAAATCGAAACCGATGTTTTGTCCGACTACAAACTGTGCTTTTCGTAAAGCCTCATTAAATTCCGCGATAACATCTTCCAATGCAGCTCCCTGCTCCATCGCCAATTCGGTAGAAATTCCGTGGATACGTTCCGCATCGTACGGGATATCGAAACCTTCAGGACGAATTAAGAAGTCTTTTGCTTCGATCAAATTCCCCAGTTCATCATGTAATTGCCAGGCAATTTGAATTGCTCTCGGCCAATTATCCAAATCGGTCAAAGGAGCATTCCAATCACGAGGTAAACCTGTTGTTTCGGTATCGAAAATCAAAAACATGTGAGTCTTTTTTGGGGACAATAAAGATAGACAAAAGAAAGGGATGAATCAAAAACAAGTTGGGTGCTTGTTAATAACTCATCCCTATTCTTTGAAAGTTTTAACCGATGATACTGTTTCTTCCGTATTATCGGGACTTCACCGGTATATATCTAAATAGCTAAGTAGCTATTTTCAATTTGTTGAAGCAGGAACAGACTCTGCGGCAGTTTCTTTCACAGGAAGCACCGTTCCTTTGATTCGTACCACTTTAACCGGTTCATTCACGGCATTGGATGTAACCGTAACAGTTTTACTTATTGGCCCCGTATTCCCTGTGTTGTAATGCACTTTTATTTCACCTGTTTTCCCCGGTAAAACAGGTTCGGTTGTCCACTTCGGAACCGTACAGGAACAGGAACCCTTCACATTTTCTAAAATCAATGGAGCGTTTCCTGTATTTTTGAATATAAAGACACAATCCCCATTTGCACCATTCTCAATGGTCCCATAATCGTGTGATTCTTTTTCAAATTGGATTTGCGGTCCATTCAACACTTGCGGTTGCGCGTTTGCCTGTTTCATTCCCAATGTAAAAACAAGACTTAAGACTAAAATAATTGCATTTGATTTCATAACGTAGAATTTAAATATTGAAGCAATCTACGTAAATGGAACCTTGAAAGTATAGTCTTTAACAGGGCTTTAACTCAAGTCTTAAATTGATGTTAAAATTGAGAAATGAAAGCAACCTTTCTATCTCCTACTTTTTATTCTTATTCCTCTTCAGGGATTACAAAAACTTTGAAGCGAACTTTTTCGGTGCCTTTTTTGGTGTTGGTTGAAAGGATAATCGCACGATCCTGTTCGTAGTACTTTCCTTTGGTTTCAAAGGTTACGTGCAGGACAGCCGATTTTCCGGGTGGGATCGGATCAGGAAGTGTTGCTTTGGTACACGGACAAGACACTTTGTAGTCTGAGATGATCAAGGGTGCATCACCGGTATTGGTGATTACATAATCGTGCGAGATGACCGGCCCTTCTTTTGTTTTAGGAAAAGTAAACACAGCCTTATCAACAGAAAATTCCGCTTTCTGACCGATGCAAAAAGCGGAATTCAATATTAGAAATGCGATAGCTAAATAACGCATTTGATGTTCATTTTTTAGTGAGCAGATGGAGCGCCACCTTCATTTACAGGGCTTGTTCCTTCCGGCTGTGGAGCAACATTTCCTTTAATGCGAATTACTTTTGTAGGCTCATTCACAGCATTGGAAGTAATTGTTACCATTTTATTGATCGCTCCCGAACGTTTTGTATCGTACTTTACAGTAATAACTCCTTTTGCTCCTGGTGCAATTGGTTCTTTCGGCCACTCAGGAACTGTACAACCACATGAACCTTTTGCATTCGAAATGATCAAAGGTGCGTTACCTGTGTTTGTAAAAGTAAACGTACAAGCTCCGTTAGCTCCGTATTTGATATTACCGTAATCATGCGTTTCTTTTGCGAATTCGATCTTAGCTCCGTTTTGAACTTCTTGAGCTACCGCAGTGTTTGCACCGATCACAGCTACAAAAGCTAACATCATTGTAAATAATACTCTTTTCATTTTGTTTCTTTTAGTTGTTGTAAATATAGATTATAAAGTTTGATCCCTTCTTTTCTTTAACACATAGTTAACGAAAATCATTCCAAAAACCTAATTTGCCTTTGAAACGTATTCTTCAAAGGTTAAATCCACGTACTTTAAACGATCTTCGATTTGTTTCCGTTGCTCGGCACTCATTTTTTGATTTTCCTGCAACAACATTTCATAATATTTCTTCACTTTATCTTTCTGTCTTGGAACCACGAACACATCATAAGATCCTGCCAGGCTTTCCAATACCATTGCCCTGTTTTTATACATCGGGTACATCAGGATTAATGAATCTGCAATAACAACAGAACGTTGATGCAAACCGGCCGAAGCAAAAATAATATGTGCTTTGTCCATGTATTTCGGAGCTTCTTTGGACTTTGGAAAACGATGTGTAACCGATAAACATTTCTCAGCATAAACCACTGCGGTTTCCTGGCTGTATTGCATCCCCGACTTTTTCAATGAATCTTCAAACTGTTTCACTTCCTGAATCATGGAAGACAAGTCTTCTTTTTTTGGTTCACCTGACTTTTCAACTGTTCCCGGGTCTGAAGAACACGCAACCATTAGAAGTCCGGTTGCAATTACATAGAACAACTTCATTATTTTCCTTTTTTGAATGATGGGAACTTCATTTTGTAAGCCACTGAGATCAAGCCCTGTGAAATATTCTGAAGCCGCTTATTCAACAATCTTCTTTTTAAGACAGAAAGATGATCCGTAAACAAAACTCCTTCAATATGATCGTATTCATGCTGGATGATGCGCGCTTTATACCCATCAAACCATTCATCATGGAATTGCCAGTTCTCATCGTAATACGTCATGCGAATCTTTTCCTTTCGGTAAACTTCTTCACGAATTTTAGGAATACTCAAACATCCTTCATGAAAACCCCATGCTTCACCCGCTTCTTCTTCAATGATCGGATTAATAAACACCCGCTTGAAACCTTCCATTCCTAACGCTTTCGGGTCTTCTTCTTCATCTTCATCGTCCGTTTCGGCAAACGGACTTCCGTCTACAACGAACAAACGAATGGAGCGATTGATCTGGGGTGCAGCCAAACCAACTCCGGATGCCTCATACATCGTTTCAAACATATCTTCGATCAGTTTATTCAACTCAGGATAATCCTGATCGATTTCTACTGCTTCCTTTTTCAGAATCGGGTCACCGTATGCTACAATTGGCAATATCATTATTATTCTTTTTTACAAAGTTAGGAAATAGACGCTTTCGAAATACTTTTCCTTATTTTAACGTGAGTTCGGGATAAGAATTTTGTCAGATCGCTTTTGAATTGTGAGATGCGAATATTGAATATGTATAAATAATGGGGTTATTTTGAGTATTCAATGTGAAGCAGATTGCAGTTCAAAAGTGACCATCGAAAAAGCTATTCTGAAAAACAGGCGTCCCCTTCGTTGGATTTACGCACGATAGCTTGCTATCCTTTGTAAATCCGCCTCGTTGTCACCTATTTTTGAGAATTCTGACTTTATTCTTATCATGAACTCGCGTTATTTGCGGGTTTGAAGGTAATCCTGCAGGATAATCGTTGCACTTACCGTATCAATCAATCCTTTTTGCTGCCGGCCTTTTTTCTTTAATCCACTTTGCGCAATCACTGCAGAAGCCATTTTTGAAGTGAACCGTTCATCCAGTAAATGCACTTGCACAGCAGGAAAATTCTTCTGAACCGCTTCTTTTAATAAACGTACATTTTGTGTAATGTGTGAGTCTGAAGCATCCAATCTTTTCGGTTCTCCAATCACAATCTCCACAATTTTCTCTTTCGCAACGAGTACTTTCAGTTCATCCATTAAGGTTTTACTGTCAATTGTCTTTAAGCCAAATGCAAACATCTGAAGCTCATCAGAAAGTGCCAGGCCGGTTCTTTTCAGGCCAAAATCGATTGCGATAATTTTCGACAAGTGTTCATTTTTAAATTACACTGCAAAATTACATTTATTAATTCCGAATTAAAAACCGGTAGGAACGCGATGTATCTCGTGCCTACGGTTTTAATTTTTAATTTTGCTTAAAATCAAAAAATATGCGTTCCATTATTGAAGCTGCCTGGGAAAACCGGGCATTACTAGACCAGGCTGAAACCCGCCAGGCAATTGAACATGTAATCGAAGACATTGATAAA
>CBFGPJ010000118.1:0-7766 GCA_965650615.1 uncultured Fluviicola sp.
TCTGGCACAATTTGAAAAGTCTCACGGATCCAAGCAACACGACCATGTGATCCTTACGGATACAGGTGAGGTAATTGAATTTTGTGATCCGAGAATTCAAAGTATCAAAGCAACTATCGAAGAAATTTTCGGAGTTAAAATTCAGCACCATTCACTTTATTTCTATGGAGTTAGAAACGAAGAGAATGAACAAAATCAATAATGAGTGTTCAGTTTGAAATAACGAAGTCATCGAATTTTGTATTGGTCAAAATTTCAGGAAGAATTATTTCCGATGAAGGTTTGGCAAACGCACTCGATACCATCGAAAAATTAGTGTCCGGTGATTTGAAAGCGGTTCTTTGTGATTGTTCCAAATTGGAGTATTGCAACAGTACCGGGTTGAATTTCTTTGTACGAATGCTTACAAGATCAAGAAAAACAGGATTGGACTGTGTGTTGGTGAACCTGCAACCATCAGTCAAAAAACTGTTCGAAATATCCAAGTTAAACGAAATTTTTAGCTGCTTCAATTCAACTGAGGAAGTTGAGGCAAAATTTAATAAAGCGAAATGAAAGTAGATGTTCTTTTAGGATTACAATGGGGAGATGAGGGAAAAGGAAAAATTGTAGATGTCCTTACTCCACAATATGATATTATTGCTCGTTTTCAGGGAGGACCAAATGCAGGTCATACATTGGAGTTTGAAGGTGTAAAACACGTATTGCATACCATTCCTTCCGGAATTTTTCATGGAAATGTGATTAATTTGATTGGAAACGGTGTAGTAATCGACCCGGTAGTTTTTCAAAAAGAATTGGAAAAGTTAGAGCCTTTTAATATTGATGTCAAAAAGCGTCTGGTTGTTTCCAGAAAAGCACATTTGATCTTACCGACCCATAAATTATTGGATGCTGCTTCGGAAGCTTCCAAAGGGAAAAACAAGATTGGAAGTACATTAAAAGGAATCGGCCCGACTTATATGGACAAAACCGGTAGAAACGGATTGCGTGTCGGAGATATTTTCCTGCCTTCTTTCAAAGAGAAATACAATGCTTTGGTTGAAAAGCACTTGAATATGCTGAAGCATTACGAAGGCTTTGAATACAACCTGGCAGAGTTGGAGGGGCCATGGATGGAAGGTATTGAGATCTTGAAAGGATTGACTGCTGTTGATAGCGAACAATACCTGAATGAAGCAATGAAATCCGGGAAAAAGATCCTTGCAGAAGGAGCCCAGGGAACGATGTTGGATATCGATTTCGGAACTTATCCGTTCGTAACTTCTTCCAATACAGTGACCGCAGGAACATGTACAGGACTTGGAATTGCTCCGTCGAAAATCGGAGATGTAATCGGGATCTTCAAAGCATATTGCACACGAGTAGGTTCGGGACCTTTTCCAACTGAATTGGAAGATGAAGTAGGTGAGAAAATCCGCCAGGAAGGAAGAGAATTTGGTTCTACTACCGGCAGACCGCGTCGTTGTGGTTGGATTGACCTTCCGGCAATGAAGTATGCAATTATGATCAATGGCGTTACGGAATTGGCAATGATGAAAGCGGATGTATTGGATACTTTTGATACTATCCGAGCTTGTACAAAATACAAAGTAGATGGAGTAGAGCAGGATTACATGCCTTACGATATTGACGGTGTAACGATTGAACCGGTGTATGAAGATGTTCCTGGGTGGAATAAAGATTTAACCGGTCTGACTTCATTTGCAGATGCTCCTGAGGCATTGAAAAATTATGTGAAATATTTGGAACAACATTTGCAAGTGCCCGTAACAACAGTTTCGGTAGGACCGGATCGTAAACAAACTTTGGCAACGAGATAATTGAAATTATTCAACACATATTTTTATCGAATTGCGCTTTTTTTAAGCGCAATTTTTGTGTGTGCACAATTTTCGTATAGCCAGGGCTCCTGGCTGGAACTATTACCCGGTGCAAAGAAACTTTCCTATGACGATAAAACAGGGAAACAACGCTTAACCGGTTTCCTGAATTTTAAATACCAGGGAAATGTGATGTTTTGCGATTCTGCTCACTACAAGGAGCGTACCGGTGAGGTTTGGGCTTATGGAAAAGTACAGATCAATAAAGCAGATACATTGAATTTGTTTTGTGATTCCATGTATTACAATGGAAAAACACGACTGGCAAAACTTTGGGGACATGTTCGAATTCGTGACAGAGAGTATAAATTAACGAGCGATTCGCTCGATTACGATGCAAAAAGCTCAAAAGCCATTTATAGAAATAAAGGACGAATTGAGAATATTACGACCAACGAGGTTTTGACGAGTGTCTATGGTTATTTTTATCCGAATACCGAAGAAGCCTTTTTTAAAGGAAACGTAGTGTACAAAAGTGATGATCTGAAATTGACCACTGATACCTTACATTACAATTACCTGGTTCATAAAGTATTCTTTTACGGACCAACGGTTGGAACAACAAAAGATTCAAAATTCTTTTGTGACAAAGGTTGGTATCATGTAGAAACGGAAGAAGGTTTGCTGACCAGTAATGCAAAGATCGAACAAGCGCCGAGGACCATTACCGGAGATAGTTTGTATTATGCTCCAAAACGCAAGTTTGCAGAAGGAAGAGGACATGTACAATTAATCGATACTGCTCAAAAAGTGCAATTCAATGCCGGATTCTTTACTTCCGATGGAAAAACACTGACAGACGTGCTTACTGATTATCCGTTGTTACGGATCATGAAGTCGAAAGACACACTTTTTCTGAGAGCAGATACTCTGATACATGTGCGCGATACGTTGGAAAAAACGCTGCGAATTCGTGGAGGAGAGGATGTTCGGATTTTCCAGAATAAAATTCAGGGAGTTGCGGATTCATTGGATTATAAGAAGGCGGACGGCGTAATGGATTTATGGGGAAATGCCCATTTTTGGAGTTATAATTCGGAATTGATCGGTGATACCATTCGGGTATTTATTAAAAACGATACCTTGATCGATAAGGCGCATCTGTTTCCACATGCCTTCGCTGCAAATGAACTGGATTCCGGAAAATATTATAATCAGTTGGCAGGAAAGGAAATCTGGTCGTATTTTAAGAATAATGAACTGATCCGTTCGGATGTCAAAGGGCAGGCGAAAACCATTTTCTATCCGGAGGAAGAAGAAAAAACAGATTCGGTATTGGTGATTAAGCGTATGGGACTGAACCGGATTTTTTCATCGGACCTGAAAGTTTACCTTGATAGTGGGGAGGTTGTCGGGATTACCTATATCAATCAGCCTGACGGCAAATTTTACCCGATGGATAAGATCAACCCGGAAGAGCAATTTCTGAAGGAATTTAAATGGAATCCGTTATTACGACCTAAAACCTGGCAGGAATTGCAGGAGCCAAGGAAAATTCCGAAAGGAATGGTGGAAGATAAAAAGGAGTCAGGAAGGAGGAATAAGTAATGGTTTGCTATAATTTAAGGAATTATTTTTTCGAAAACAAGCCAATTAGTCGTTTCCGAAAAAATAACCGTTAAAAACCTTTAGAGGCTTGAAAACAAAGGGGAAACGATTTTATTCTTCTATTTTGGTCAATTTCCCGTTGGGGTCAACCATGTAATTTACAAATCCGTTTTCGGTTTCCTCGACAACTATTTTTTCATCGGGTTTGACATCGAAAAAGCGGTATTCACTTAAAATTTTCCCATCCCCGTTCATTAAAGCAAAATTGTAATTACTGTTTGCATTTTCCTCATCTGATTTTTTTTGGACTGCATACAATTGCACTGTTCCTTCCGAGTGAATGTGAATGACTTGTTTAAATTCATTTCCGCCGATCAATTGCCCGATTGAATTCAGAACACCCATAAATTTCTCTTCAATGATTTCGGAATCGATTTCCGAGTCCATTGTAGTAATCAGCGAATCATATTGAGAAAGTTCTTCAGGTTTTTGAGCGATTCTCAATTTCGGTAGAGTGGATGTTAAGGTAGTGCGAAGATTTTCGTTTGCTTCAAATACAAATTGACCGTTCCCCACGGAATGAATGCTTTTAAAAATGAAAGGGAACAGGATTTCCCCCTCCTGATTAACCACACTCGTTTGATTGTAGAAAAATACCTGTGCATAACCATAAGCAAAATCATCGGCAGAAGTGAACCGTTCTTTGATGATAAAATCACCTCTTCGGTTGATAAAACCGATTAGTTTTGATTTGCTGGCAGCTGCCAGACCTTCTGAAAACGGACTTGCATATGCAAATTTATGATCTATAACTGTATTGTTCTTCTTATTAATATACCCGTATTTTTCTCCTACTTTGGTAAGGAACAAACCTTCAGTCGGTGCAGCCATTTCATCGTACTCAAACGGAATGATAATCCGTCCAATGGTATCTACAAGTCCGAATTTTTTATCCGAATTCTGGGAAGCAATGATGAATCCGTCTTCCAGCGCAAATAAACTGTTGTAACGACAGGGTAGGATTTGCTTGAATTGCCTGTTGTAGTATCCCAAAGAATAAGAGCGTTCGTATCCATTGGATTTGTTCACTTTAAAGACAAATAATCCGAGAGGATTCTCACTGATTTTATTGTAAACGAACGGTACGACTTCCTTTCCGTCTTTGGATTTGATCCCTACTTGTCCGGCTGCATTTTTAGCAATGACATTGGTTCCTCCGAATACGGTTTTTTGCTCATTTTCATCTTCAAATTGAGCGAAGGAAAACAGCGGAAACAATAAAAAATATGTAATTACAATGACTTTCATTAATGTTCAATTTCCCCTCTTTCTGAAAGAATAATTGCTATTCCGCGGGTAGATCTGAATTTCGAGAAGACAATTACCATGATTACGGTAATAGGAACACTCAGGAACATTCCCGGCAATCCCCAGATGAATCCCCAGAAACCTAATGACAGGATTACTACGAGCGGACTCACGTTCATGGTATTCCCCATAATTCTCGGCTCGATAATATTTCCTGCAATGAACTGAACGGATCCAACGCTGAATAAAATGATCAGGGATTCGCTGTAACCCGCAAATTGAATGATCGCAAATAGTGCAGGAAGGAAGGAACTGATTAGTACTCCGAAAAATGGAATGAAGCTGAACATGAAAACCAATAAAGCCCAAAAGAAAGGAGCATTTAAACCGCTTAAAGTAAATATCGCGTAAGCAATGGTAGAAGAAATCAAGGCGATCAACGATTTGATGCCTAAATAATTAGTAATGGCCTTTTCAATTCTCCGGACTACCAAAAGACGTTCATCGTACACTTCCGGATTCGGAAACAAAGCCTTTATCTTGTATTTGAAAGACGATTCTTCCATGATAATAAAGAGCATGTAAATCAAAACAATGATTACATTGGAAATAATGGTTTGCAACGAAGTAAGTACCGAAGACATATATTTGTTGATCAGGTCGTTCGAATTGAAACTCTTGATGATGTCCTCTGTTTTATAAGAAGAAAACCGGTCGAATTCCTGGATGATGGTAGTGAAGTTTTTTCCATAGATATCCGAGTATTTGATAAGTTCCTGGATATTCCGCTCGAAAATCAGTCCGATTACCCAAACCAATGAAAAAAGGATTGCAGAGCTCAGTAGTGTTTTCAACCATTTGGGAAACCACTTATCACCCAGTCCAACGATATAGAAAAGCGATCGGACCTTCCGCATTAAAAGCCACAGGATAATTCCGAAGATCAATGGAATAATGAGACTTCGGCCCAAATAAAGGATCACAACCAGAATCGAAGCAATGATCAGCGCGTGACTGGTCATTTGGACTTTTGCTGTTTTCTGAGACGGATTTTCCATATTTCTTTCGAAATTAAGAAAAAGCTCGCTGCAATTTCGATTTTAGAAAATTATAACAGGAAAAACGCCACTTATCCGAAGAAAAATGGCGTTGTACATTTTGATAATGTTGAAAAGTTTACTTCAATAATTCAATCACTCCGGCTGCACCTTGCCCGGTTCCGACGCACATCGTTACGACTCCATATTTTTCCTTTCTTCGGCGAAGTTCGTTGATGATCTGAACCGTTAGTTTAGCTCCGGTACATCCAAGTGGATGGCCCAAAGCAATTGCTCCACCGTTTACGTTTACAATATCCGGGTTCAAACCAACTTCGCGAATGACAGCCAAAGACTGAGAAGCAAAGGCTTCGTTCAATTCGAATAAGTTGATGTCGTTCAAACTCATTCCTGCTTGCTTCAACGCTTTTGGAATGGCGTCTACCGGACCAATTCCCATGATGCGGGGTTCTACACCAACCACTGCATAACTGTGTAAGCGTGCAATTGGTTCAATATTCAATTCTTTCACCATTTTCTCAGACATCACCATCACAAAAGCTGCTCCGTCGGATGTTTGAGACGAGTTTCCTGCGGTGACACTTCCCATTGCGTCAAAAACCGGTTTTAATTTTGCCAGGCCTTCAATGGTAGAAGCACGCGGACCTTCGTCTGTGTCCACAATGAATGTTTTACTTTGTCTTTTTTCGTTTTCATCCAGGAAGATGTTCTCTACTTCAATGGGAACAATGTCTTCTTTGAACTTTCCTTCAGCGATTGCTTTCAATGCCTTTTCATGAGACTTCAAAGAAAAGAGGTCCTGATCTTCTCTGCTCACATTGAATTGTGTTGCAACGGCCTCGGCAGTCAATCCCATTCCCCAGTACCAGGTTGGATTTTCCTTGCCAACTTTTGGGTTCGGGACAATTCTCCAGCCTCCCATTGCCATTACCGACATGGATTCAACTCCACCGGCAATAATGCAATCTGCCATTCCGGCTTCAATTTTGGCTTGTGCCAATGCAATTGTTTCCAAACCGGAAGAACAGTAGCGATTGACTGTCATTCCGGGAACTTTGTCGGTTTTCAATCCCATCAGGGAGATCAAACGCCCTACGTTCAATCCTTGTTCGGCTTCCGGGGTTGCATTCCCAACTATCACGTCGTCGATGCGTGTTTTTTCTACTTGTGGAACGCTGGCAACCAGGTGCTCGATCACACGTGCTGCCAAGTCATCAGGACGGTAAAACCGAAATCCTCCTTTCCCTGCTTTTCCTACTGCTGAGCGGAATCCCGCTACGATATATGCTTTTTGTGACATGTTTTTCTTTTTTTGAGTCATTACTTCCCCCTTTGAGGGATTGAGGGGGATGGCCACCCTCCTTAATCCTCCCTCAAGGGAGGAAAACCATCAATTTCTCAGTATTTTTCCTGATTTCACCAAACTCTCCAATCTTTCAAGTGTCTTACGTTGTTGACATAATTCCACGAATGCTTTTCGTTCCAAATCCAGTAAGTACTGTTCGGAAACGACCGTGTTTTCGCTCAGATCGCCACCACACATAACCCAGCCCAATTTCTCGGAAATAACCTGGTCGTGCTCAGACATATAGTGCCCGGATTTCATCGAGTTCGCACCAACGTAAATAATTCCGAGTCCTTCCTGACCCAAAACAGTGATATTCTTTTCTCTTTTAGGAGCAATGTACCCTTTGTTGGCCAATTCCAATGCTGCAGCTTTTGCTCTGGTTAACTGGTATTCGCGTGAAATGATCACCTCGTCTGTTCCCGGCCTTAAGTAACCCAGATCGAATGCTTCATAGGCTGAAGTGGAAACCTTCGCTTGTCCGATTGAAAGGAAGCGTTCACGCAGACGATTGATCTTAATGTCGCCGTCTTTCAATTCTTCTGAGAAACGTTTTGCAAATTCCTTGGAACCACCGCCACCAGGAATTAATCCGACACCGAATTCAACCAAGCCCATGTAAAG
>CBFGPJ010000119.1:0-7756 GCA_965650615.1 uncultured Fluviicola sp.
TAACAAAGGCGATGCTAAGAAAAATATGACACTTTCTAAAAACCGTGCTGAAGCCGTTAAGAAATACTTAGCCGCTAAAGGAGTGGATGCAACTCGATTGAAAGCAGAATGGTATGGTCAAACCAAACCAATCGCAACGAATGCAACGCCGGAAGGTCGTCAGAAAAACAGACGTGTAGAAATGAATGTGATTTTCCAATAGGAAATCACTGAACATAAACAAGTAGGGGTGCGATTAATCGCACCCCTACTTGTTTATACCATTTGAATAATGCAGGCACGCGACGCATCGCGTACCGCATTATTTTTATTTACCCAAAACCTCCTTCCGGTGTGCCAGGCCCCAATAATGTAATTCCTCGATCACTTTTTCCAGGGATTTTCCGTGTTTTGTAATGCTATACATCACTGTTGGCGGAAAGGTATCAAACACTTCACGTGTGATCAGTTTATTTGATTCCAGTAACTTCAATTCACGCGATAAGGTTTTATCCGTAATTCCGGAAACTTCCCTTCCCAACTCCTTAAAGCGTTTAGGTCCTGTAGACAATGCAAACAAGACCAATAATTTCCATCTTCCTTCTACAGCTTCCAGGGCATCTTTGATCGATAAAATATTCTTCGGGCATCCACCTGTTGACAACATAATTCCTGATTTAGTCCATTACTTCCAGGTTGGATAGTGCTATCCAAATGGAAAGTGCTTTCGTTTGGATAGTAAACGTACATACTTTTATTCAAGAATTAAAATCAGATCAACAAATGAAAAAAATAACACACATTTTATTATGGATCGCGCAGGTCCTTCTTTCAATCACTTTAATTTGGGCAGCGTTCGTCAAACTGACTCAACCAATTGAACAACTCAAAACCCTATGGCCCTGGACAGGAGAAGTATCACCTGCTTTAGTCAGATTTACTGGAGTTATTGATCTTCTTGGGGCATTGGGGGTAATCCTTCCCGCTCTATTCCGGTTTAAGACAATTTTGGTTCCACTTGCTGCAATCGGAATTGTGCTCTTAATGATCAGTGCAGGTATCTTTCATATTTATCGTGGTGAAGCCTCACAAATCGGATTCAATATGGTCTTTGGTTTGATTGCGATGTTTGTTGCGTATGGGAGATTAAAACTTGCTCCTATTCATGGCAAATAACAAAAAGGCCGATTCAATTGAATCGGCCTTTTTGAATTCAAAGTTTTTGTTTAAGACTGCACTAATCCGCCACGGCGGATCTGTATCAAATCGTCAGCCGTGTCTGACTCTTATTTCAATAGGTTCACATGCCCCACATACTCATGATGCCTGTCTTTATTTCGTTCCTTCACAATAATCTTCCAGGTATAAGCTCCTTCCTTACATAATCGCCCAAAGTAGGTTCCATCCCATCCGTAGTTGATATCATGTGATTCAAACAACACTTCTCCCCACCGATCAAAGATCAATAAGGTATAATTCTGTCCGTCAAATCCGGAACTGAACACCGGGAAAAACCGGTTGTTAAACTCATCACCATCCGGTGTGAAGGTATTCGGCACATAGAAAATCAAATCGTCCACAACGGAAACCACTACAACGGCACTATCGTTACAGCCTTCTTCGTTACTTGCATGCAGTGTAATATGATACACTCCAGGGGTATTTGCATAAGCATGAGTCGGATTTGTTGCTGCAGATGTTGTTCCGTCACCGAATTCCCAAACATATGACGTTGCATTCGTAGAATTATTTGTGAAGTTAAATACCGGGTACAGAATTGTTTGCTCATAAACATCCACCCCGAAAGACGCATTCACCTGTGGGGAAATGGTGATCATATTGCTTTGTGTCAATGAACCGGTACAGCCGTTTACATCCGTAACTGTTAAGGTAACATCATACGTTCCTGCTGTGCCATATTGCTGAGTGACCTGACCGCAGTCGTTCTGAATTCCTCCACCTTCAAATGTCCAGACACAATTAACAGAACCCGGGCTGGTATTGGTAAACGTAACCGAAACAGGGGCACAGCCTCCTGTAATATTGCTGATGAATTGAACCGGTAAAGAGGTATGCGTTACCGTGACCGGTTTAACATCAGCACAGCCCCCCGGACTTGAGAGACGAATATAATAAGTTCCACTTGTGGCAACAGCATTTGGTGTTGCAAGAGGGACCGTACAAGCTGCATCTGAAAAGTACTCGAGAGTTCCGGACCCGGCATTGATCGTAACTACACCCGGAGCTGTTAGGTCAACCGTCGCCGGTGCACAAACTGCCGCCGGATCTGTTACAGTTATCTGAGGACCAGGTACTACTGTTACAGAAGTTGTTACTGTAGAATTACACCCCACCAGTGATGTCAGAGTACATTGATAGGTAAATGTTCCCGTTGTAGTTGGTGTAATTGATAAGGTATTGGATGTTCCGAGTACTGTTCCCGGTGCAGAAGTTTCGACCCAGGAATAACTCGCAGCCCCAACCGGTGCGGTAAGCACTGTAGTTTGGAATTGACATACATCCGGTGGCGAAACAATGCTCATAGGTGCACATGTCGCATCAAGATAAGCATATGCATAATGCGCACCAACAGAACAATCTCCTACTGTAAAACGAATTGTGATACACGATCCGATATAAGGTGTCAAATCCAGCATAACGGGTGTCCAATCTTTCCAAAATACACCTGAGTTCCCAATTTGAGTAAATCCGGGAATTCCCGGACCACCGGTAACCAATAAATTTCCACAAGCTATCGGGTTTCCGAAACAATCCTGGGCATCGATTTGAAAATAAGGTTGCTCCTGGGCAATGTGCGGAATGGTGTCTCCGGTTACCGGATCAATGTTATAAGCATTTTGCAATACCGCCGCATAATAATAGGTAAACAAGGCATTGGATGAAGTTACCTGGAATTTTTGCTCAATTCTTGACCCACCAAATGCTCCGTTCGGACCATCACCCAAACGAATTGAATTCGTATTTCCGGGAATTAACGAACACACTCGATCAATTGGTGCCTGAATGTCTACTCCTCCGGTAGTTATATCGTGATGTCCCTGGTTCGTTGCAAAGAAAAGCGGTGTATAGATTGGTGTTAAATCTCCAGCGGAACCGGTTTGCATGGAATGTCCCCAGGAACCTGACCATCCGGAAGTTGAGCCGGAATCAAAACCAATATTCGTACAGGCAGGTTGAGTTGGGCCAGCCGGTTGAACCGGAACCGTGGTTGACATCTGGATCGCATAATCGAATCCGTTTAAATTGCCATTATCTATCATAAAGTAATAACAATCACCGGCTACCGGAGTAAACGGAATTCCGTAAGTTCCGGAATCATCACCGAAAACTTCTGTTCCTGCCACTGCCGTACCTGTAAATGCATCAAAAATGGTAATATGCGGAAGTACCGGATTTGCCGAACCACCGGGAGTAAACGCAATTGTCGTCCAGATAGTAGCACTGGAAGTAGCGCAATAGTAATAAAACCAATCTGGCCCGTCGTCAAACACTGTTCCCGCATCATCATAATCATTGGTCGCAAAAGTTGTTGACCCCATTGCATTCAATGGCAATGAAATGGGAACAAGACTTGCACTGGTCGGATCATCTGCTCCCTGAGAAAAAACGGAAAGACTTAGGATGAAGAATAAAGGTAAAAGAAGGTAACCCAAAAAAATATTCTTTTTCATATTGGAGAGGGGTGGTAATCGATTAATTTGATTTTTGATTTTTGATTTTTATAGATATACAGCATTTCCATCCGTTGAATGAACAGATAGATCATTTGATTGGTAGTAGCTTCTTTGAACCGAATGGAAATATCCTGTCCGTTGATATCAACCTGTGTGATCGCCTCCAGGGATTCCATATAATTTTCAAGATCGGCTAAAATAGTAGTTTCTAAAGGCGAAGTCAGGTGGTAAACAATTGTTGAGGTTCCCACACCCGAAATATTCGGATTCAAATAGACATGATCTTCATGTTTTTCAGACTGTTGACCGTAAACTGCAATCGTAGAAAAAAAGAAAAACGCAGCAGTAAAGGACAAACAGTTAATGAAATTTAGTTTCATTAAATGATTAATTTAGTTTCAGTGCAAAGTTGACGAAAAAAAATCCGGCAGGTTGTCTTCTCACTAAAAAATTAATCCTTTTTTAACATTCAAAAATGGGCAAATATTAGTTGCGTCCGCTTCGCTGGACGCAACTAAATCGATTTACATCAAACATCGAATTGGATTTCGAAAGCAGTGCTTTATAGCTGCACTAACGTTTGCTACTTATCGAAAGCAGTGCTTTATAGCTGCACTAACGTTTGCTACTTATCGAAAGCAGTGCTTTCTCTTATTTCAACAGATTGACATGCCCCACATACTCGTTGTGTTTGTCCTTATTTCGTTCCTTGATAATAATTTTCCAGGTATAAGTCCCTTCCTTACAAAGCTGTCCGATATAGGTTCCATCCCACCCGAATTCAACATTGTGAGATTCAAATAATACTTCTCCCCAACGGTCAAAGATCAATAAAGTATAATTCTGTCCGTCAAAACCGGAACTGAATACCGGGAAGAAAACATTGTTAAACTCATCCCCATCCGGTGTGAAGGAATTAGGTACATAGAAAATCAATTCATCTACAACTGAAACAACGGCAACTGCACTATCCTCACATCCTGCAACATTCGTTGCATATAGGACAATGTGATAAACTCCCGGTTTATCTTCATACGTGTGTGTGGGATTCGTTTGAGATGAATTAGTTCCGTCACCGAATTCCCAGCTATAAGCTGTTGCGTTCGTTGAAGTATTTGTAAAATGGAATACCGGGTTCAAAATGGATTGTTCGTAAACATCCACTCCAAAAGAGGCATTTACTTCCGGGTAGATCGTAATCATGTCATTATTCGTCAATGAATTGGTACAACCGTTTGCATCCGTTATTGTCAGAGTTGCATCATAAACACCTGCAGAATTGTATTGTTGGGTAACTGACCCACAGCCTGTTTGAGTTCCCCCACCTTCAAATGTCCAGACACAATTCACCGAATTCGGGCTTGTATTTGTGAATGTGATGGAGGCCGGAGCACATCCGTCAATTGCATTGCTGACAAATGAGATCAACGGTAACGGATT
Source organism: uncultured Fluviicola sp. (assembly GCA_965650615.1). Taxonomy (GTDB): domain Bacteria; phylum Bacteroidota; class Bacteroidia; order Flavobacteriales_D; family Crocinitomicaceae; genus Fluviicola. Next base: position 5,115 of record CBFGPJ010000119.1, read on the forward strand.
AATCGTAACCGAAACGACATCTGTGGACTGACAGCCCAATGCATTTGTAACTGTGACTGTATATTGCGTTGTTCCTGCAGTTGAAGTACTAACTGTCGGATTTGAAATCGTTGCATCGTTCAAGCCGGTTGCCGGATTCCAGGAATACGTATTCCCGGCAACAGAAGCAGAACCAATTTGGTTTCCAGTCAGGGAATTAATACACAAGCTAATATTATTTCCTGCGTTTGCAGTTGGATTATTGCTCACTCCAATTGTAAATGACACACTCGATCCTGAGCAGCCGTTTAATGTTGGAATAACACTTATTGTTCCACTAACAGGCGCAGCACCCGAGTTCACTGCTACAAAAGCAGGAATATCACCGCTCCCACTTGCTCCCAGCCCGACTGATGTATTCGTATTTGTCCAAGCATAGCTTGCTCCGGCAGGATTGGAAGTAAATGCAGGAATAACCACATTATCTCCCGGACATACCAGCACATTCGCAACCGGGTCCATAACCGGATTCGGGTTAACTGTAACCGTAATCGATCCGGTAAGCGTATTACTGCAAGAAGCCGGTGCTGCCGATTGAGCTGAAACCAAGGTATAAGTTGTAGTAGTATTCAATACTCCTGTATTTACCGTAGCATTTCCGGCAGCATTCAGAACCACATTCGAGTTACTTGTTCCGTTTGAATAAACCACTGTGGCATTCGGTGTTCCTGAAATAGTAAAGGTTGTCGAATTTCCTGCACAAAGTGTGGAAGCTCCGGAAATGCTTGCAGTTGGTAAAGCATTCACGGTTACTGTTGCCGTCTGTGAACAGCCATTGCTGTTTGTATAGGTAATGGTGGTGGTTCCGGCTGAAACTCCGGTTACCAAACCGGTATTCGAAATGGTCGCAACAGCCGTATTGGAAGAAGTCCACGGAGTTGTTGCATTTGCAGTAGGAGATCCCGTTAGCTGAGTTGTTGCTCCTGCACATAAGCTTAAAGTCCCCGCAATTGTCGGCAACGGATTAATTGTTACAACTGCTGTACTTTGACAAGCGGATGAATTCGTAAAAGTTATCGTTGTCGTACCTGCTGAAACACCCGTGACCAAACCGGTATTCGAAACTGTCGCAACAGCCGTATTGGAAGAAGTCCATGGATTGGTTGCATTCGGTGTTCCGGTTGCCGTTAATTGGGTTGTTGCTCCGATACAGGCATTCAACGTTCCTCCTATCGCCGGATTCCCAACTACATTCAAGCTCATTGTATTGGAACAACCATTGGAATTCGTATACGTAATCGTTGTTGAACCAACGGATATTCCAGTAACTAATCCGGTATTGGAAACGGTAGCAACGGCAGTGTTAGAAGAAACCCACGGATTCGTTGCATTTGCTGTTCCCGATCCTGTCAATTGAGTGGTACCACCCATACACACATCGGAACCTGTTACTGTTGGCAATGGATTCACGGTTACAACTTCAGCATCCAGGCATCCGCTGGAATTTGTATAAGTAATGGTCGTAGTTCCGGCACTTAAAGATGTCACCAATCCGGTATTGGAAACGGTGGCAACAGCTGTGTTCGAAGAAACCCATGGATTGGTTGCATTCGCAGTTCCTGTTCCGCTTAATTGAGTTGTCGCTCCGATACAAACTGTTAGATTCCCTGAAATGGTTGCTCCTGAAGTGATCGTTACTGCCTGCGTAGCAGGACATCCGTTAGAATTTGTGTACGTAATTGTACTGGTTCCCGGTGCAACACCAGTCACCAAACCTGTTGATGAAACGGTAGCAACTGCTGTATTTGAAGATGTCCATGGACTTGCCGCAGCAGGTGTTCCGCTTCCGGTTAATTGAGTAGTAGATCCGGCACAAGCCGTGAATGTTCCACCAATTGTCGGTGTTGGATTTACTGTAAAAGTAAAGTTTTGAGGGCTTCCAGGACAACCATTCAACGTTGGTGTTACTGTGATTGTCGCAGTAACCGGCGAAGCTGTTGCGTTCGTTGCTGTAAACGCCCCGATGTTACCTGTTCCACTTGCTCCCAACCCGATTGATGTCGTGTTATTCGTCCAGTTGAAAGTCGTTGTAGCAGTGTTATTTCCAGTGAAAGTAACTGCTGTTGTAGATGCATTTGCACAAACCGTTTGCGGTGCCGGAGCATTCACGGTCGGAATAGGATTTACCGTAATAGTAAAGTTCTGTGGGGTTCCTGTACATCCATTCAATGTTGGAGTGACTGTGATTGTTGCAGTAACCGGTGAAGCTGTTGCATTCGTTGCTGTAAATGCTCCAATGTTTCCTGTTCCACTTGCTCCCAACCCGATCGATGTCGTGTTATTCGTCCAATTGAAAGTCGTTGTAGCAGTGTTATTTCCTGTGAAAGTAACTGCTGTTGTCGAGGCATTCGCACAAACCGTTTGAGCAGTTACCGCATTTACGGTAGGTAACGGATTTACAGTAATCGTAAAGTTTTGAGGAGTTCCGGGACAACCATTCAATGTCGGAGTGACTGTGATTGTTGCTGTGACAGGGGAAGCTGTTGTATTCGTTGCAGTAAACGCCCCGATGTTACCTGTTCCGCTTGCTCCCAACCCGATCGATGTAGTGTTATTCGTCCAATTGAAAGTCGTTGTAGCAGTGTTATTTCCTGTGAAAGTAA
>CBFGPJ010000120.1:0-7756 GCA_965650615.1 uncultured Fluviicola sp.
TTTTTGGTACATGCGCACCACATTTGGGTTTTCCTTGCGGCAAGGGGCACACCAGGAAGCCCAGAAGTCGATCAGCACTACTTTTCCCTTTAAAGCGGATAAACGTATTTCTGTCCCGGCTGGATTTTTCAACGCAATTTCAGGAGCTGCCATCGATCCCGAATTGAATCGCTGGTAGTTTTGGTACTCGGCATCAATCGCTGCAACTTGTTGGGACAACATTCCTGTGATCGGTGAATCGGCATAATTTCGCTGAAAGGCGGTTTCCATTTTTCGCAGATCCTCCAAATTTTCCGGGTCCCAATTTGCAAAACCACCTTCCGTAGGCATAATCAGGTTTACCAGGATAATGTTTACCGGATTTCCCGGATCCTTACGGATTTGTTGACGGGTGAAATTTTCGATCGGTTTTTTCAAACGGGTAAAAGCCTCCAATTGTTTTGACTCGTCTTTGATTTTTGGCAGTTCTTCCATTTGCTTTTTAGCAAAATCACTGAACAGTACCATGTATTTCGTTAAAGGTTTTGCCCATTTTGTACCGGAGAATGAAGGGGTAATGGCGAATGTTTCTTTCGTTGCATTCAATACCACCTGGTCGTTTACATCCATTGGGATCACGACTGCATTTTTACTGCCTTCTCCCAAAGAAAGTGAGTAAATTCCCATTCCGGGGATGTTTCCATCCAATTCAAAATTTCCGGAAGCGTCTGTCGTTGTTTGAGCAACGGAAATGACACCTTGCTGGGATTGTGCTTCCATTTTTAATTTTTGATTGGCAGCACCTTTTATTTGACCTTCAATATGAAAGTTATTCTCCAAACCGGTTTCTTCATCCAAAGAACTGTCTCCGCACGAAGCAAGCAGGAATATTCCTGAAAAAAATACACTGAAAAAAGAAAAACGATTCATCAAACGGTTTGTATTAATTCACGCAATAATGCGTTTGTAGTTTTCGGATCAGCCTTACCACCGGATGCTTTCATGATTTGTCCCATGAAAAACCCGGTTAATTGATTTTCTCCTGCTTTAAAACGGGAAACTTCGTCAGGGTGTTGCCCGAAAACTCCTAAAATAACTTCTTTTAACGAGTCAGCATTGGATTCCTGAATGATATTCAAAGAAACCGCCAATTCATCGATGTTTGCATTCGGATTTTCGATCAATGCCGGGAAAAGCTTCTGTGCTGCTGCGGAATTGGAAACCTTACCATTTTCGATCAGGTTAATAATTCCCGCGATTTGTTTCGCAGAAACAGGTAAATCTTCGATTTCTAAACCATTTTGGTTCAGGTATGATTTCACTTCACCCATAACCCAGTTTGCTGCCGATTTGTAGCTTTTCGTGTTTGCGATCACTTCTTCAAAAAACAAGGCAATGGATTTGGAATCAGTCAGAATTCCCGCATCGTAATCGGAAAGCATTAAATCTTGGGTGTATTTTGCGTACAACTCTCTTGGAAGAGCAGGCATTTTTGCTTTGACCTGATTCACATAAGTTGCATCTACTACAATGGGTTGCAGATCCGGCTCAGGGAAATAACGGTAATCGTTTGCTGCTTCTTTGCTTCGCATCGAGATCGTAATTCCTTTCAATGCATCAAAACTGCGTGTTTCCTGGGAAATGCGCTCTCCGTTTTCAATGGCTGCGATCTGGCGTTCCACCTCGAATTCGATCGCACGCTGTACATTGCGGATCGAGTTCATGTTTTTCACCTCAACTTTTGTCCCGAATTCAGCAGCACCTTTCAGCATCACCGAAATATTCGCATCACAGCGAAGCGAACCTTCTTCCATGTTTCCGTCACAAATATCCAGGTAACGCACCAATCTACGCACTTCTGTCAAATAATTGTAGGCTTCCTGGCTGGAACGGATTTCCGGTTCTGAAACAATTTCCAAAAGCGGTGTTCCGGCACGGTTCAAATCGACCAATGTATCGTATAAATCTACATCGTGGATTGATTTACCGGCATCTTCCTCCATATGGATACGTGTAAGACCAACCGTTTTTTCTTGTCCGTCATCACCTTTGATCACGATAGAACCACCCGTACAAATCGGAGTGGTGTCCTGTGTAATCTGGTATCCTTTCGGAAGATCGGGGTAGAAATAATTCTTGCGTGCAAAATGCTGGTGTTCCGCAATCGTACAACCGCAAGCCAAACCAAGTTTAACCGCAAATTCGATTGTTTTTTTGTTCATCACAGGCAATGTTCCCGGATGCCCCAGCGTGATCACACTCACATTGGTGTTCGGGTGCGCCCCGTATTCATTGATATCCGAAGAATAAGCTTTGGTTTTAGTCAGCAACTGAGCATGAACTTCCAATCCGATTACTACTTCGTATTTATCTCTTGTATTCATTTTTTTCTTTATAGACTTAAAGACCAGAGACCGAAGACTAAAGACAATTTGACGGTTCGTCTCATGTCTTAAGTCTCATGTCTTGAGTCTTTTAAATTTTCGCAATCAATTCACGCATAATCAATGTCATTTTCGGCTCTTGTCTGCTAGCCACATCGATTACATCCTGTAAACTCACTTTTTGGATTTTTCCCGGAACACCTAAATCTGTAATAATCGAAATAGCGAAACATGGGATTTCCATATGACGTGCAACGATTACTTCAGGAATAGTAGACATTCCGACAGCATCCGCTCCAATTGCACGAACGTATCCGTATTCTGCAGGAGTTTCCAATGTCGGTCCTGTAAGTGCTGCATACGTTCCAACCGAAACTTTGATGTTGTTATCAGCAGCGATCTGTTTCGCAACCGCGATCATTTGGTGATCATACGGTTCACTCATATCCGGGAAACGCGGCCCTAATTCATCAATATTCTTACCGATTAGCGGATGTGCGGGAAATAAGTTGATATGATCGTCCAAAATCATGATCTCACCTACTTCGAAATCCGGGTTTACACCACCTGATGCGTTACTTACGAACAAGCGCTCAATTCCCAATAATTTCATTACCCGAACAGGGAAAGTTACCTGTTGCATGTTGTAGCCTTCGTAAAAGTGAAAACGTCCCTGCATGGCAACAACTTTCTTTCCACCTAAATTCCCGAAGATCAATTTCCCGGAATGGCTTTCTACTGTAGAAACCGGGAAATGAGGGATCTGTTCGTAAGGAATTTCATCAATTACCTCAATCTCCTTTACCAATCCGCCAAGACCTGTTCCTAAAATAATACCGATTCCCGGTTTGATTTGTGTTTTGCTGTTGATGTACTCAGCAGCTTCTTTCATTTGCTCTAACAACATAATTTTCAAGTAACGCTTTAAAATCTTCTTCTCTATCTATTTTTAACGAAATGCTTTGCACAAAAAACGGGATTTTGCTTGCAGAAAGGACGTCTTGCCATTCTGCGAAACGGACCGCATCTTTTTCAGTTGTAACAACCGCACATCGTTGGTTTGCAAAAGTAGCAACTTTTTGCTGAATTTGTTGAATATCGGCAAGTGTAAAGCTGTGATGATCCGGGAATTTAATTGCTTCAACACGATGGTTTTCAGCTAAAAAACGATATAGCGGTTCGGGTTGTGCTATTCCGGTAACCAAAATTAATTGATCGAAAGGTTCCCAAACGGCCCCGAAAAGCCCTTTTAACTCACCGTAAATGACTTCGCTAAAGAAAATATGTTCTGATTTTAGCGGGATCCTTTTTCTGAACAGAGTTTTATCCTTTTCTGAAAGTTGTTCCGGACATTTGGTGATCAAAGCAATATCTGCCCGCTTCATTCCTGCTCTTGGTTCGCGCAGGTTTCCGGCCGGGAAAACAAAATCCCTGAAAACAGGCCGGTCATAAGTCATTAACAAGATATTCAAACCTGCTTTTACCGCCCGGTGCTGGAATGCATCATCTAACAGGATCAATGAGTCTTTTTGGTGCTGACGGATCCAATCCACCCCGATTTGACGTTTTTCGGCAACTACGACCGGAATCTGGTGATTGAAATTTGTCCAGTACATCATGGGCTCATCTCCGATTTCACTTGCCGTGCTGGATGGGTTTGCTACCTGTAAGCCTTGTGTTTTTCGCCCGTAACCACGCGATAGAATGACCGGTCTATTGGCTTCAAATAATTTGGCAATGTATGCTGTAAGCGGTGATTTTCCTGTTCCGCCGACTGTAATGTTACCAATGCAAATAGAAGGTCCCGGGATCGGTTGCGATTTTTTTATTCCGCTATCAAACATCCAGTTCCGAATAGTGACAACGATGCCATAGAGCCAGGAAAAGGGCAGAAGAAGCAAACGGAATTTTTCCATGGGAGTAAAGTTAGTTAATTCCTAATTACGAATTCCTAATTCCGAATTAAGTGCATCAGCAGTGATAGATCGTTCGAAGATTCATGATTGAAAAACTCGTATCCCGATAGCTGTCGGGACGTCATTCGGAATTATCTTTACCACATGTCGCTGATCTCTATTTTGACTCCGTATCGCAATGCCGAAAAATACATCCGGGAAACTGCGTTGTCGATCCTTGAACAATCTCATTCAGATTGGGAATGGATATTGGTAAACGATCACAGTGATGAAAATGAATTGGAAGCAATATCCGATTTATTAAACGATCCGAGAATTGTATTGCTGAAAAATACGGGTTCGGGAATTGTAGACGCGCTTTGTACAGCATTTGCCCGGGCAAAAGGAGAATATGTTACACGGATGGATGCAGATGATCTGATGCCGGATTTTAAGTTGGCCGGAATGATCAAAGCTCTTGAAAATGAAGAAGTGCATATTGTTACGGGAAAAGTGCGTTATTTTGGAGCAGATTCAATTTCTCCCGGTTATCTGGCCTATGAAAAGTGGTTGAACGATCGGGTAAATCAGCAGGATTTTTACAGACACATTTATCGTGAATGCTCACTTGCCTCCGGGAATTGGATGATGCGAAAAGCTGATCTGGAAAAATGCGGAGAGTTTACAGGTTTGAGCTACCCGGAAGATTATGATCTGTTGTTTCGCTGGTATGAATCCGGGTTTTCAATCAAAGGAGTGGATTCGATCACCCACCTGTGGCGCGAGCACGATCTGAGGACTTCCAAAACGAGTCAGCATTACCAGCAAAAGGCTTTCTTTTCTTTGAAGATTGATCGGTTCGTGAATCTGGATTGGGACCCAAAACAGCAATTGATTGTGAACGGAACAGGGCAGAAGGGGCGATTAACTGCGAAAATACTGATTGAAGAACAAATTCCGTTTAGCTGGATTTCGCATGAAGCTGAAAAATTCAGAAATGGTATTTACGGACATCCGCTTTTTGGTTTGGATCATATTCCTGTTTGCGAAAAGGCGCAGGTTTTAAATACAACATTAATTAATGAAAAGGAATTGAAATCGCTTTATGAATACGCTATTTCTGAAATGTACTTTTATCACTTGTAAATGATCAATTATTAATGAATTAATTGTCAGGACTGAAAATCATTTTTCCCGATAATTGTATGATTGATCATTCATAATTCCCCCTTTGATAATTACCGATTGATGATTAATCTCCTTATCTTTGGTATAAAATCATTCGTAATGCAGGTAAAAGAGCTCGTTTCCTATTTAAATCAGATCGCACCGTTTACGTACCAGGAATCCTATGATAATTCCGGTTTGCTGGTAGGCGATCCGAATGCGGAAATTAAGGGTGTTTTGGTTGCTTTGGATTGCATAGAATCGATCGTGGATGAAGCTATTTTGCATGGTGCAAATGTCATCGTGACACACCATCCGATCATTTTTAAAGGACTGAAACGAATTACAGGTGCAAATTATGTGGAACGCACTGTTATGAAAGCTATTAAGAATGATATCTGCCTGATTGCGATTCATACAAACCTCGATAATGTCCATTTTGGAGTGAATCACATTATTTCCGAAAAATTAGGATTGATCAATACGAGAATCCTGAGTCCCAAGGCTGCAACGAATTACAAGTTGATCGTTTTTGCTCCTCAAACACATGCTGATCTGCTGCGTGAGGCAATGTCAAAAGCCGGTGCAGGATCTATCGGTTCGTATGATTCATGCAGTTTCACTTCGAAAGGTGAAGGACGGTTTCGTCCCGATGTAAATGCAAGTCCTTTCCTGGGTAAACCCGGTGAACTGGAAGTAGTGAAAGAGGTAAAGATTGAAGTCATCATCGCAGAACACGCTGTTTCGGCAGTTTTGCATGCAATGAGGGCAACACATCCGTATGAAGAAATTGCCTATGATCTGATCGGTTTGACAAATACCAACGAGTACATAGGAAGTGGAATGATCGGGAACCTGGAACATGGGATGGAAGCAATGGAGTTTTTGCATTTTGTCAAAAGAACATTTCATTGCGGCACTATCCGGTATACACATCCGACAAAATCCGTAGTTAAAACAATTGCTGTTTGTGGTGGATCAGGAAGTTTTTTATTAAAAGACGCAATCCGGGCAAAAGCAGATGTTTTTATCACAGGAGACTTTAAATACCACGAATTTTTTGATGCGGAAAATCATTTAATGACTGCAGATATTGGTCATTTTGAATCGGAACAATATACTTCTGAATGGTTAGTAGCACAAATGAAGAAAAAATTTACTAATTTTGCGGTTCGTTTAACGAGTGTAAATACGAATCCGATAAATTATCTCTAAAGTATGGCTGCAAAAGCAAGTACAAAAGAAACAACAGTTGCTGAAAAGTTGGACGCATTGTATGCGTTGCAAAAGATTGATTCTCAAATCGATAAAATTAGAACCGTTCGTGGTGAATTGCCTTTGGAGGTTCAGGATTTAGAGGACGAGATCGAAGGGTTAGAGACTAGAATCAAGAACCTGCAAGAAGAAGCGAAAGAACTGGATACTGAAGTTGCAGACCGTAAAATTGCAATGAAAGATGCTGAAGCTGCTATTGTAAAGTTCAAGGATCAACAAAATAATGTGCGAAATAATCGCGAGTTTGAATCGTTGGCGAAAGAGATCGAATACCAGGAGTTGGAGATCAAGTTGCACGACAAGCGTATGAAAGAAGCTAAAATCAAGATCACTGCTAAAAAGGAGGTGTTGGATGAAGCGAAAGAGCGTTTGGAATTGCGTAAAGGCGATTTGAAAGTGAAACAAGATGAGTTGAACGAGATCGTTGGTGAAACGCAAAAAGAAGAAGAAGCATTGATCGCTCAGTCTGAAAAAGCAAAAGCATTGATCGATGTTCGTTTGATTGCGGCTTATGATCGTTTGCGTTCAAATGCTAAAAACGGATTGGCTGTAGTTGGTGTAGATCGTGATTCTTGTGGTGGATGTTTCAACAAGATCCCACCTCAACGTCAATTGGATATTGATACACGCAGAAAAGTTATCGTTTGCGAACATTGCGGAAGAATTTTAGTTCCTGCAGAAGTAGTAGACGCTGAGTAAGAAATAAGAGTCCGCTGTGGCGGATGAATAGGAAACAAGCGTTAGCGCAGTTATAAATATTCATCACTTTGAGTGATAAGTTGGAAAGGGATTGCTTCGGCAGTCCCTTTTTTGTTGTATCACTTTGTGAGTAAGTCGTTTATTTCATGTCTGTCTCGATGCATCCCGAAGCTGTCAGTTCGAGTGTCCGACTTTTTCAGTCGGACGTATCAGGAACGACAGATGGGATACTCGACATGACATGGAATCAGAACATGCAATTCCCTCATTTTTTTGAGCCGAAAACCCAAACGATTGGTTATTTTTGCAACTGAAAATTATCAATCCGTTTTTACATGGAAAAACTAGCAAAAGCTC
>CBFGPJ010000121.1:0-7744 GCA_965650615.1 uncultured Fluviicola sp.
AAGCAACTCCCGTCTTGTAAATTCCCGCTAAAAATCTAACGGAAGGAAATAAAAAAGCCCTTCTACCGAAGTAGAAAGGCTTGAATATCTTCACTTTAAATGAATCATCAGCCACGGCTGATTCTTACTTATTCTCAGCAAGTAATTTTTCTCCTAAAGCAATGTAATCGTCGTTTTTAGCTTCTTTAGCCAAAGCGATCGATTTCTCCGCACTTGCTTTTCCTGCGGTTTTGTCACCCAATTTATACTCGATGCGTGCTTTCAGGTTGAACATGTAAAACGCTTTCGGGTTTTCTTCTGTTGCTTTCGTAGCCCATTCCAGTGCTTTTTTCAGGTCTTTCCCGTTGTCAAAGTAATATCCCGCCGCTCTGAAGTATTCCGGTTTGTCAGATTTCATCGACTCATCAATACTTTGCATTACACGCGCGTCAATATCCGTTGTCATTTTAATAGCAACAACCGTATTTTCCCATAGCAGGGTCAATTTTGCTTCCGTTGCAGAAATATCCCCGATATTGATCATCAGAGATTCCATTTTCATTGGGATTTTGATCGATTTTACTTTGAAACGCAATACTTCGTTCTCTGTTTTGTACTCTGCTACGTTTCCGTTCAAAGTCAAATCTTTGTACAACATGATTTCCCAGCTGTCTTTGTTTGGAATCGTGTACAAACCGTAAGTTCCGGGTTTCACCGTATTCCCTTCCAACTTCACCTCATCGGTGAACGTAATTTTTGTGGTAGCATTCGCTCCGGTTCTCCAGATCTTTCCATAAGGAACTACATCTCCGAAGATGGTACGGCCTTTTACTGCCGGTCTGGAGTACTCAATCGCTACTTCTCCCAAACCGAATTTTTGAGTAACTGTTTGTAATGGACTTGGTGCCGGTACGGTAATTTTTTGTGCAGCAGCTCCTAAAGAAATCATTCCCAATGCCAGGAATAACACTGCCTTGTTTGTAATGTTCATTTTCATATTTGCTATTGATTTGAAATTTTCATCCTAAAAATAGTGGTTATTTAGCTAACAAAAATGGATTTAACGTTTTGTTAAGATTCAAATTAATGGAAAATGGAGAATGGAGAATTGAAAAGATTTAAGCGGAATTCTTCTTTGAAATTCTCTATAAAGCCCCGCAATTCTATCCACATACCGATTCTTTTCTACCACTCACCGATTTTGTATTTCCCGGCAGAAATTGCCAAACTACTTTTGGTTCGCAAACAAATGTTAAAAACAATAGTTTTTTTAGTTCGGTATTTTCAGAACCAAAAAAACCAATTAATTTTACAGGAACAAAATCCTGATAATGCATGTCAGGACCTAATGAAAAAAATATGACAAACGTTCAATTGACTCAAGCACAAAAAGAACTCATCGAAAGAATGGGTGTTTTTTATGAGCAACATGGAATTCCACCAATGGAAGGTCGTATCATGTCCCTGCTGATTGTTTGTGACGAACCGGAACTCACATTCGACCAGATTCGCGAACTGCTCGGAATCAGTAAAAGTACAACCAGTTCAGCTTTGAATATGTTATTGCTTACCAAACGGGTAATCTACAGAACAAAACCCGGAGACCGCAAACGTTACTTTGCAAGTAACATTGTTCAATGGCAGCAAGGCTTTACAGAAAGCTTCGAAAAGTTCTTCGATGTAATCAAGATCATGAAAGAAGCATTGGCACAGCGTACTCCAAACACTCCCGAATTCAATCAGCAGATGGCTGAATTTATTGAGTTTACGGAATACCTGAGCATCGAATTCCCTAGACTTTATATGGAATGGCGAAATCGTAACACACAAAATAACAAATAATAACGAGTATGAAGGAGAGAGTACAAAACCATCGCCTGAGCTTACTGATGCTGCTTGCCCTTTTGGTCGGGAGCATGAGCTTTGCCAGGGCGCAATCGGGTCAGATGTCGTTGCAGCAATGCGTACAATATGGTCTGACAAACAACAAAGGAGTGCTGAAATCGAAATTAGAGATTGACCGCGCCAATGAAAAAAGAACGGAAACACGTTCGGAATACTTACCACAGGTGAACGGATCGGTATCATTCCAGGATAACCTCAAACTGCAGACCTCCATCTTACCGGGAGAGCTGATCGGGCAACCGGGAACACAAGTTCCGGTACAGTTCGGTACCAAATATAATACCAGTGCAGGAATTGACGCAAAACAGGTGATTTACAATCAGTCATTGATCTATGCCATGAAACTGACAAAGCAAAGCACCAAAGTTTCTGAGATCAATGCCAAAAAGACGGAAGAACAATTGATCTACGATATCGCAAGTGCTTACTATGCAACCCAGATTTCATTTACCCAAAAGAAATTGGTGGAATCAAACCTGGCACAGATAGATTCTTTATACAAGATCACTCAAATCCAATTTGAAAATGACGCCGCAAAGCAATTGGACCTGGATAAGCTGACTGTGAATAAAACTAATCTTCAAACAGAACTTATTACCAGTACAAGTACTTACGAACAACAATTATTGCTGCTTAAGTATTACATGGGAATGCCGCTCGACGCGTCGATTGAAGTTACTTCGATTGATATGAATGCACAGGCGGCGGCGATCATTGATACCAAATCATTAAACAATACTGATTTGGAATTGGTCCAGGCACAACGCGAAATCTATTCGGTGACTTTGCAACAGATCAGAGCAGGTTATTTGCCATCCCTTTCATTGAGTTTTCAATCATCCGTTCAAAATATGCAAAACGACCTGCGTATGTTCGATAAAGGAGCAAATTGGTTCCCGACTTCTTATGTAGGTTTGAACCTGTCTGTTCCAATTTTCGACGGACTTGCTAAAAACTCGCGGGTGAAGCAAACTAAGTTCCAGATAGAGCAATCGGTACTGGAGGAAGAATATTTGACTGAGAACCTGAAAATGCAGCGCGAAAACGCAAACAATACGTTAAAGGCGAACCAGTCAGCATTGACCAGTCAGCAACAAAACATCGAACTGGCGCAAAAGGTATACACGATAACAATGGCACAGTTTGTCGGAGGAATTGCAACGATAACTGACATTGTAAATGCGGAAACATCCCTGCGGGATGCACAGACAAATTACCTGAAAGCATTGGTACAAGTGAAATTGGGTGAATTAGACCTTATCAGATCAACAGGAAACATCGGAAATATTAAATAAGATAAAGCAAAGCTTTCGAAAATGATCAGCTCACAAGCTGATCCACTCAGGAAGCAAAAGGAAACCAATAAAAAATTAAACATGGAAAATCAAGAACACTATAACAAGTCAGGTCAGCAGACCAAAAAGAAAGGGGTATTCAGACGTATTATTTTACCTATCCTGATCGGAATCGTGATCCTGGTTGTGATAATCGCTAAACTGGGAAGCAACAAAGAAAAGATGGATGCCAATGCGTCTATCACGGAACAAAAAATGACCATTTTCCCGGTAACAGTTGCCGAACCAACAATGGAAACAGTTTCACAAGACTTTGAATTGAACGGAAACTTTGTTCCCGATCATCAACTGAGCTTTGTTTCGGAAACTTCCGGTCGTGTGAGAACACTTACCATTGAAAACGGAGATTATGTAACTGAAGGAAAAGTCATTGCGACCCTGGATAACGAACAGATCCGTATTGACCTTGCTTTGGCGAAAACGACTTTGGAAAAAGCAAAATCGGATTTGGAAAAATACGAACGCATGGTTGCAAGCGGAGCTGTAAACAAACAGCAGGTTGAAGAAATGCGCATGAACATGAATACCGCAGATGCAAGAGTGAAAACACTTCAGCACAGTTTGAAACTAACAACGATCGTTTCCCCTATCTCAGGTGTTGTTTCCAATGTAGCAATTGAGAAAGGAAGCTATTTGGCACCGGGAACTGCAATTGCCGATATCGTGGATATCAAATCCTTAAAAATGAGTGTGAAATTATTGGATGTACAGGTTGTTCGTGTAAAAACAGGCCAATCGGTGAATATTGTTCCGGATTTGTACCCTAATACCTCCATTTCGGGGAAAGTTGCTTCTGTTTCACCGCAAGCAGACGGTTCCAAGAAATTTGATACCGAGATCCGTTTCATAAACCCTTCCAAAACTCCATTAAAATCCGGTATGACCGGAAAAGTGAAGTTCACGTTCGGAGGAACCAAAGAAGCATTGACCATTCCGTTGAAATGTTTGGCAGGAAGTATCAAGGACCCGAAAGTGTTCGTGATCCAGGGTGATAAAGCAAAATTGACGAAAATTGAGATCGGTGCGGTAGACGATGATAAAATCGAAGTTGTATCCGGTTTAACACAAGGAATGAAGGTGGTAAAAACAGGTCAGTTGAATATCGACAACGGGTCCCAGGTTAAAATCATCAAGTAAGGCAATAGTAAAAAATCAGGCAATAGGCAATAGCAAATTAGTGATGAGAAACGTGATGCACATGCTCATCTATTCACTAATGGCCATTCCCTATTCACTCAAAAAATATAAGATATGTCTATTACAGAATTAGCCATAAAGAGACCCTCGTTGATCGTTGTGATCTTCTCGGTCCTGGGTTTCCTTGGAATTCTCAGCTATTCCAAATTGAATTACGAGCTGATGCCGGATATGTCCTGGCCAATCGTTTCAGTGACAACCATGTACCCTGGAGCTTCTCCTGCAGAAGTAGAAAACTCCGTTACGAAAAAGCTTGAAGACGCACTTGCCAGTGTCGAAAACCTGGATCAGATGCAATCCACTTCGGCAGAAGGGGTTTCTATCCTCATTCTTCAGTTAAAAAATGACGCAGATGCTGATAAGGCTGTTCAGGAAGCACAGCGGAAAATCAATGCCATCCTCTCAACACTTCCAGAAGAAATACTTTCTCCTTCGCTTGGAAAATTTTCGTTTGACGAGTTCCCGATCATGAACATTGGTGTAACTGCAGATATGCCTCCAACGGAACTCTATTCGCTGGTAAAAGATGAGATAAAACCAACACTGTCGAAACTGAATGGTACAGCGCAAGTAAATCTTATAGGCGGTGAAGAGCGTGAAATCGAAGTTCAGGTCGACCGCGAAGCCTGCAAAAGCTATGGCATTTCCATCCTGCAAGTTACAAACGGGGTACGTCAGGCAAACATGGAATTACCTACCGGTAAAATCAAGAGTGATAATGAGCAGGCACTCGTTCGTTTACGTGGAAAATATAAAAGTATCGATGAACTTCGAAATCTCGTAATCACAACAGATCCGAAAACAGGTTCCCCGGTTCACTTATATGAAGTTGCAAGTGTACGTGATGCATCCAGCGAAATTCAAACCTATAATCGGATTAACGGTACAAACTCCCTTGGACTTTCGATCCAAAAACAAACAGACGCGAATACCGTTGAATTGAGTAAACTTGTGAAAGAAGAGATCAAGCGTCTTGAAGAACAATATAAAGAAAAAAACCTAACATTCGAAATTGCATCCGATTCCTCCGAATTTACCTTAGCGGCAGCTGATGCCGTGGTACATGACCTTGGGTTAGCGATCTTTATCGTAGCATTGGTGATGTTGTTGTTCCTTCACAGTGTGCGTAACTCTCTAATTATTATGATTTCCATTCCTGCATCGTTGATCTCCGTCTTCATCGCAATGTATCTGCTTGGATTTACACTAAACCTGATGACCTTGCTTGCAATTTCACTCGTTGTAGGGATCTTGGTCGATGACTCGATTGTTGTATTGGAGAATATCTATCGTCATCTTGAAATGGGGAAAGAGCGAAGAAAAGCAGCCCTGGAAGGCCGGAATGAAATCGGCTTCACAGCCATGGGGATCACCCTGGTGGACGTAGTGGTATTCCTTCCGCTGACAATGGTCGGCGGGTTGATCTCCAACTTACTTTCACAGTTCTCTTTGGTGATCGTTATTTCAACTTTGATGTCACTATTCGTGTCCTTTACATTGACTCCGCTACTTGCCTCCCGTATGGCGAAAGTGGAAAAACTAACGAATAAAACCTTTACAGGACGTATCGTTATTGGGTTCGAAAATCTTTTGAAACGACTTACAACCTGGTATGGACATTTACTGACTCGTGCATTACGTCGTAAACGATATATTATCCCAGGTACAATTCTTATTCTAATCCTGTCTTTCAGCCTCGTTGGCGGCGGTTATATTGGAGGTGAATTCGTTGCACAAGGCGACCGTGGAGAATTCCTCATTACACTTGAATTACCGCAAGATGCAACATTGAAACAAACAGATGCCACTGCCCAAAAAGTAGAAGATTACCTTTTCCACGATAAACGGGTAGTAAATGTTTTTACGAATGTCGGAACAGGAAGCGGAAACATGGGAATGAGCAGTACTTCTAATAATAAGGCCCAGTTAACTGTTAAACTTGTTGATAAGGAAAAACGTTCGCAAACGGCAAGTATTGTGGCTCAGCTGATGAAGCAGGATCTCGAAAAAATGTTGCCGGATGTAAAAGTCAACTCCGCTACAATCGGTATCGTAGGTGGGGCTGATGATGCACCGATCCAGATTCTTGTATCAGGAAACGATCTCGATTCAAATTATGTAGCAGCGGAACGTGTATTGAACATTCTGAAATCAATCAAAGGTACAGCTGAAATCAAACTCTCGGTTGAAACAGGAAGTCCTGAAGTTGTAGTAAACATTGACCGTCAGAAAATGGCCGATCTCGGATTAAATATGAGTACCGTAGGAACGACACTGCAAATGTCATTCAATGGCGATGATAATGCGAAATACACTGAGAAAGGTAAAGATTATGACATTCTGGTAAGTTATGACGATTTTGATCGCCGTAATACGGAAGATGTGAAAGAGGTTTACTTTATTAATGATCGTGGAGAAGAAATAGCTTTGAGCCAGTTTGCCACTATTTCGAAAGGAAGTGGTCCCTCTAAACTTGAACGCAAAAACCGTGTGCCGTCAATAACTGTGAACTCTCAGGTATTAGGTTCGTCTGCGCAACAAGTTACAGACGAATTCACGAAAAAAGTAGAAGAGCAAAAGCTACCTCAGGGTACAAGTTACAGTTTCGAAGGTGATGCAAAAAACATGGCAGAAGCCTTTGCCAATCTCTTACTGGCAATCCTGGCATCGATTCTCTTCGTGTACCTTATCATGGTAGCACTCTATGACAATTTTGTTTACCCATTCGTTGTATTGTTCTCCATTCCATTGGCAATTGTAGGGGCACTCCTTGCACTGGCTTTATCTATGAATACTTTGAATATATTCTCCATGCTGGGGATGATCATGCTGATCGGATTGGTAGCGAAGAATGCGATTTTGATTGTAGACTTTGCAAACCAGAAAAAAGCACAGGGTTTCAATACAGTTGAAGCACTTATAATTGCAGGGCAAGCACGTTTACGCCCAATCTTAATGACGACTCTTGCCATGGTGTTTGGTATGTTGCCAATCGCATTTGCTACAGGTGCGGGAGCTGAATGGAAAGCAGGGTTGGCGTGGGTATTAGTCGGTGGTTTGACCAGTTCTATGCTTCTTACACTGGTAGTTGTACCATGCGTTTACCTGATCTTTGATATTTTCCGTCGTCAGATTTCAAACAAAAAAGCAAAAGCATTACTTAAAGAAGTTGATGTGGTCGCACTAGGGCACGAGTACGATCATAATTAACACCAATAACCAAAGGAGCGCCCCGACATTTATCGTCGGGGCGTTTTTTGTTACTACAGGTTTTACCACAAATGCACAAATAAAAGGCTGCCTACCGG
>CBFGPJ010000122.1:0-7720 GCA_965650615.1 uncultured Fluviicola sp.
CTTTAATTATTCTTTGGGTTTTACAGTATTTACAGCCATAGGTTTATCAACCTTGTTAAGAAACAAATTAAGCTAAATGAAAAAAAGTATTTATGAACTGGCGGAAGAAGTTGTTACACGTTCTGATTTTGAGCTTTTTTTGAAAGAGTTATTATTAATTTCCGCGATTCAAAATCAGATTGGGATAATGATACTCTGGAATCTTTTTTAGAGGGATTATATGGATATAATTATGATAGTGATAATGATCCTCCAACATGGACATTGATGGCTGAAATGATTTTAGCTGCTAGAGTTTATGAATAAAAAAGAAATAGAGCTAGAGGTTGTAAAACGATTTGTCTTGAAAGATCGAAAACCTCGTGTTTTGGCATTAATGAATGACAGAACTATCGGAGAAGGTTTTGGCTATTTGGCCCATTTTACCCGTTATTTGGATTTGAGGTATTTTAAAAAGGTACCCTCAATGTCTAAAGATCTTGAAATTGAATTTGTCCTCAATGAAGTTAGACTGCATACTTCTGGTAAACGATGTCATATTATGTCTGAAAACAAGAATATGGATGGAATTGATATGAATCTGAAAGATGCATTAAACGAAATAATTGGAGGTGGGTCAGGACACCTTTTGATTCTTGAAAAAGGCAAGATTGTTTACTATGAAAGTGAAGAAATGGAAGAAAGATACGTTGGGATTCGGATGGAGTAGGTAACCTTTTTAAATTATCCAGAAGATCGAATTGGCATGAAATCTTACATCTTTCCCACATATACCGCTCATTGTTTGGCACTTCCGATCAAAAGTCTTAACTTATAGTGTAAAACGGAGCGTATGAACTTACGAATGATCGTTTGGATGCTTTGCCTGGTGGCGGTAGATTGCTTTTCGCAAGGATACACAGGCAATTTTGAGGTTTCCTCAAGTAACCGGGTTTATCATTTTGCTTTATCCGAAGGGAAGCTGAAGAATCCGGTTTATACGATCGTTGAGGGCACAGAATACATCGATATGATGTATCTCGCCGATTCAGCGGTCCTTTCCGGTGTGGATTCCCTGATGACCGTGCATCAGAAAGACAGCTTGCTGAAACAGTTCCTGAGCCATTTTTCCGGGACCTCTGCCCAATACAATAAAAAAGGGATCATTATTGCGGCCAGTTATTATCCGCAGCCAACCGACCTGGACGATATTAAGAACCATGCATCAGCAGACCAACGCATGAATTTTTACCGGAACGGAAGACCTTATGCACAGTTTTACCAAAAGAACGGTTGGCCCTTCCGCAGCGTGGTCTATTTTACCAGGGAAGGGGAAATCGATAAAATAACCGACCTGTCGCAATATGCTCCCGGCGAGCAGGTAACAATCCAGAATCCCTACGATTTCAAACTGCGGAAAGAAACGATCAAGATTATCATTCAATAGTTTGCTGGCGCGAGTCTCTGGGTTGAATGAGATCCTCGTGGCACGAGCCAAATAGCGAGTCCGCCGTTGGCGGATGCATTTGTGGTAAAATGATAATTCTTGCACACAAACTCTTCAAAATCACCACGCCGGATCAGGTATCCAAACGAAAATAATTTGCATATTTCCCACATCTGCCTGCCATTTCTTGGAATTTCCGGGCAATTTCCCGAAATTATTCTAATGTAAAAACACGAGCTTATGCCGGAAAAAAAGAAGCGTTTTTTTGCAAATAGTTGGGCCATTACCAAAGCAACTTTCAAAGAGTGGCTGAAGGCTGATCCTTTCCGGCAAAGTGCGGTGGTGGCTTATTATGCGGTGTTTTCAATTCCGGCCTTGTTGGTGATTGTCATTGCCATAGCCGGTTTGGTATTCGGGGAAGAAGCGGTGCAGGGCGAAATTTCAGAGCAGATCAAAGGTGCATTGGGAGATCAAACCGCCGAATCCATTGAAAATATCATCGCTAAGGTTTCGGAAGCAAAGTCTTCTGTGATCGCAACCATTATCGGAATCGGGACCTTAATCCTGGGTTCCACCGGGGTTTTCACGGAATTACAGACTTCCCTGAACCAGGTTTGGGAAGTGCAGGTTGTTGCAAAGAAAAAATGGTTGAGAACGATTAGGAACCGCTTGTTTTCCTTCGGATTGGTTTTGTCGCTCGGATTCCTCATGTTGGTTTCACTTTTGCTTACCACCGGCCTCGAAGCATTGGCTGGAATGATCAGGAACAAGCTTCCGGATTTCCTTCCTTTCCTGTTGAAAGCAGTAAACTTTGTACTTTCTTTTGGGGTGATCACCGTTCTGTTCGCTTTGATCTTTAAGATCCTGCCGGCTGCACGCATTCGTTTGCGCGATGTGTGGATAGGGGCAATAGTTACTTCCCTGCTTTTCATCCTGGGAAAATTCGGGCTAGGGATCTATTTTGCGAAAGCAAACCCGGGATCAGCATACGGAGCGGCCGGCTCAATCATCCTGGTCATGCTATGGGTATCCTATTCCTGCATGATCCTGTTCTTCGGCGCGGAATTTACCAAACAATACGCCCTGTTCCACGGTCATGAGATCCAACCCAAAGCCGAAGCACGGATCGTAGAACAACCCGATCCGAAAGCAATTTAATTTAGTTGGCACTGAGTTAATGCAACCAGGCCTTACGCAATTGTTGTTGCGCTGCAGTTGGATTTTCAACTTCTGAAATGTTCCCGTTTTCCAGCTTTAAACCGACCTTCAATAGGAATTCTTGCAGTGGAAGCTCTTCTGTTCCCTGGATGTATTTTGCAGCAAATGCTTCCAGTTCGGGATACCCGCTGACAATTGCCATTTCGGAAAACAGCCTTTCGTCCTCAAACGGTTTTCCGTGGTAATGAGCGATTAAATCCAGGACCAAATCTTTTGTACCGTATTCTCCACCGGATAATTCGCGGAGTTTGATATCCATGCATAAATTGATCAAAGCTCCCTTCAAATACACATTGTAATATTGATCCTGCATTTCCATTGGGTGAAGGCTTAGATCGGTCATAGCCAGGTTCGCATTGAATTCATGCGCATCCGCAATTTTCCCTTCTACTGTCCTGAAGAACTCTTTTTCTGTGCGTAATCCCGTTTTCACCGGCATGTGCATGGTAAAGTATTCGGTCATTCCTTCATACAGCCATAAATGCTTCGAAAACTTCGGTTCGTTGTAATCGTAATGTTCTATTTCTTCCGAATGCAAACCGAGAGGCATCAGTGTATGGAAAAATTCGTGACTGGCAATGCCGTAGATATTCTGGCGGATCGTTTCGATGTCCAAAGGCATGTACAATAAGATCAGGGTTGAATTGGAATGTTCCAGCCCGTCGCCAACCAAATGACTGTTATCGGGGGCAAGATTATGGTAGATCAGGAAAGTATAATGATTTACCGGCAGTTTGTTGTTCAGGTATTTCGACTGGTTGAGTAAAAGCGGGCGAATATATTCTGCAATGTCTTTTGAGATCGCTTTCCCGGAGGTTGAATAACAGGCAACTTCGACTTCTATTCCTGGCAGGTCGAGAATGGTTGTGTCCGGCAGCGCATACAGAATCGGGTTGTCGACCAATTGATGATAGTTTTTGGCAGTAAAGAAATCTACATGCGGCTTAGTGATCTTTTTCAAACTCGTTGCAGGATAAAGGTTTATTCCTTTCCGGATACTGATTTCGATTGGATGATTGAAATGTCCGCGGAAATAACCGAACAGGCTGTTTGGAGTAAGCACAAATGAACTGTCGCTGAATGAGCTTGCCGCAGAGCGGTAAAAACCTCTTCCTGCCTTATAATCGAAAGTTTCCCAGGCATCGTCTACCAGGTATGAAATACGAGCGATCTCTTTGGCATCATAGATCTTCCAGGAATTCATATCGGTTTGTTCCGTTCTGAGTTTTTTCCCTTTTTTGTCGAACACTTCGAAACCGGTAATGTACTGCCCGAAATTCATCGCTCCGTAAATTCCCGGGATAATCTTCGGAAAGCAATAGGTGAGTGTATCCTCGGAAAAACCGCTGATCTTCAAATGTACAGCCAGTTTATCATTTGGCAGGTCTTTCAGATTGGTTTCATAGCGGTACGTGATCTGTGCATAAGTTTGCTGACCGAAAACTGCACAAATTGCCAAAAAGAAAATAAGTACTATTCTTTTCATGTGTTAGCATTTGAATCTATGACTGTTTAACAACTTAAAAGTTACAAAAATAGGATCGGAAATATATGGTAGGGATGCGATGCGTCGCGTCCCTGAACAAGCATTATCAATAAGAATTTTCCATAAAATACAAACCCCCGATAAATATTCTTCATCGGGGGCGTAGCTACCACACGTACTTCACTATCAACCTGTACATGTATTACCTCTAAATTAAACCTAAACTGAAACCTAAACTAACCTAATTGTTACCTAACTTATAGCGTTATGATTGATAGTACGCTCTTTAATATTTTTTCTTCATAATCTTCAATGTCGCAACAGGTGCCTTAGGAATTTTGTAATTCAAACCCACTATACCATAATTCCTAAGTCTACGCTATTGCAAAATCGTATGATCTTATAGGATAATTTCGTATTTTCGTGGTAGAGGCCCCCTGGGGGACCATGCTGCCACTTCGAACGGAAATAATCTATAACTCAAGTTCTTTATTTCAAAATTTAGTCACTTACCTTGAAATCGTTATTTCAAAAGTGATTTTCTATATATCCTATTATAAAGAACGTGCCAAACGGATGTGAAATGAAAAAACCGTTGATTTACAACGGTTTCAGCTTCGGCACTTTTTCGGAAATTTTTCAAAATGAAAAAAATATTTTCAAAATGAAAAAATGTAAGAGAAGTTTTAATAAAATTCTACCTTTTAGATGTTCTGTAGGTGAGAGTTCATATTCGGAGAAATTTTCGGAGTTGTGAGTTTTCAGAGAGGTGAACTTTAGGAATCATATTGTCAGAGCAACGAATATTTTCGCGAAATGATATGTAGTTTGTAAATTTTTTAGTGGGGGCCTAGACCTTTTTGGCTCCACCTTTTTACGGCAATGGTAAAAAGGTGGAACTATTTTTAGTCAATCCTCTTCCTCTTCTTTCAGCATGCGATAAATGGTCGTTTGCCCGATATCCAATTTGTCTGCAACTACTTTTGTATTGTTGTTGTATTTATCCAGGAATAGTTGCACAATCCTGCGGTTGTAAGCTCTCAGGCTCATTTCCTCAGCAATGATACCTGAAAGAATATCCGCACTTGCAACTACGATATCGTCTGCATCGATCACATCGTTCATCGCCATTACCGAGGCAAGTTCAATGACGGATTTCAATTCACGGACATTTCCCGGCCAGGGATACGCCAGGAGTTTATTTTGAGCGGCCGGACTCAATTTCTTAACAGGCATCCCGTTTTCTTTGCAGAAACGTTCCACAAAACTTTTACTCATCAATAAGGCGTCTTTTTCACGCTCACGCAATGGTGGCAATTCGATCGGGAGACCAAACAGACGGTAATAAAGATCTTCCCGGAAAGCGCCCGATTTTACCTCCTGAAGCAGGTTTTTATGCGTGGCAACAATGATACGGCAATTGAATTTGTAAACTTTATTTCCTCCAACGCGGGTAATTTCGCGTTCCTGCAGGGCACGCAACAGTTTCGCTTGAAAAACAGGGTCCAGTTCGGCGATTTCATCCAGGAATAGTGTTCCCCCGTCAGCCTCTTCAAATTTCCCGATCCGGGTTTGGTTCGCTCCGGTGAAAGATCCTTTTTCGTGTCCGAACAGTTCGCTTTCGAATAATTCCTTTGGAATGGCTGCAACGTTGATCGCAACAAAGGGTTTGTCTTTATAGATCGAATTGTAGTGGATGGCTTTCGCGATCACTTCCTTACCGGTCCCGGTTTCTCCTGTAATGGAAACGGTAATGTTATTGGTAACGGCTTTCTGCAGCAGCATAAAAATATGTTGCATTTTACTGCTCTGTCCGATAATCGTATCGCTGAAATTGTATTTCGTTTGAACCTCTTTCTCTAACTTCTCGATCTTCTTTAAGAGTTTCGTCTGGTTTTGTGCATTTGCCAGTGTATTCAGCAAGCGATTTCGCAGATCGTTACCCTTTACGATGTAGTCGTATGCTCCCAATTTCAGTAAGCTGACAGCAGTCTCAATTTCCTCTTGTTCCGAAATAACGATCACTTGCGTACCCGGGCACATGGCCTTGATTTTTTCCAGTAGTTCTTCACCTGAAATATCGGGCAAACGATAGTCCATCGTGATCAGGTCGGGAACTTCGTCATTCAAACGACTTAAGAGCTCTTTTCCTGTTGAAAAAGCCTCCGTTTCATAATCCGGATTCAATGAAACGGTATGCACCAATAATTTCTGGTACCAATCATTGTCTTCAACTATAAAAATACGTTGTGTAACCCCGGTTTCCATAAAATGCGTTTAGTTTAATTTTTCTCTTACTTGAGTAATAATGTGTCTGGCCTGTTCTTCGAAAACTTCCATTAATTCTTTAATGGATGGATCCACGCTGGATTCTTTTCCCATGCGCTCTATTTCCTTTAAAGTCGTGTAACAGTGATTTGCCCCGAAATGCTTGAAAGGTGCTGCCAGTTGATGAGCTAATTCGGATACACCGCTCCAGTGTTCCTCCGCTACCAACTCTTTCATTTTGATCAACCCGTTTTCTGTTGAATTCACGAAAGTTTGCAATAATTCCTTATAAAAACTCTCGTTGTTATTTGTGAGTTTTTGAAGACTTTTGAAATCGGCTTCGTCCAGTTGAGTTCCCATACTGTTGTCTTTATAAATTTGATATAATATTCTTCTTATTTCTTCCGGATTAACCGGTTTGGTTAAAACTTCCGCCCAACCTGAATCTAACATGCGTTGTCTTTTTTCAGGGTCCAGGGTGGCAGTGAGACCAACAACCGGAATTTGGTCCAGAGTCTCCATTTCAGCCATTTTTTCGCGCAGTTCATGTCCGTTCATTTCCGGCATTCGCACATCCAAAAGCACAATGTCGACGTCGTTATTTTTAAGTTGCTCCAGTGCTTCCAGGCCGTTGGTTGCTTCCAGAAGTGTAATGTTTACACCATGAAACATGCTCCGCAACAAAGTCCTGTTAAACGGCTCATCATCTACGATCAATAAGCTTTTGTCTTTTAGAAAAGAGAAGTCCGTACGCGAAGGTTCCCGCGGTGAATCCACTTTATCTTTTGTTTTTTCAAAGGGAATCTCAATATAGAATGTCGTCCCGATCCCTTCTTCACTATTTACACGGATCGTTCCTCCCTGCTTATCAATAATTTGCTTTGTAATACTGAGTCCTAAACCGGTTCCGCCATATTTCCGGGTTACTGCAAGGTCTGCTTGTTCGAATGGCTCAAAAATACGCTCTTTCTGACTGGCCGACATCCCGATTCCCTGGTCCTGAACTTCAATTAAACAGCGGATCCGGTTATTCTCCAGTTCTTCGAAGCGCAATAGGATCGTGATCAGGCTGTCTTTCGAAAATTTGTTGGCATTACTGATGAGGTTGATCATGATTTGACGGAAGCGCAAAGGGTCACCAAGCACATTCGGAAAAGGCCGCTGATCCAGTTCCACAACCATGCTGTTATTTTTTTCCCTTACCTGGAGTTCGTATTGCTCATGGACCATCATGATTTCATTAGCCGGATTAAATGCAATCTTTTCCAGCTGAATGTGATCTTTTTCCAGCTTGGAAAGGTCCAGGATCTCGTTTGTGATTT
>CBFGPJ010000123.1:0-7694 GCA_965650615.1 uncultured Fluviicola sp.
TGCAGCATTTTTATTGATGGTTATTACTACTTCTGTTCCATTGGATTTCTTACTGATTTCATCTTTTAAATCATGAATTACCAAACTAATACGATCATCAATCAAAAAATTATTAATCGCAATTCTTTTCATGGTGAGATTTATACCGAGTGACTCTTGCTTAACCGATGACTGATTTTTAGCCTCCTTACTTACTCTACCAACACCATTATCGCGGATGCTTATAACTGCTTTAGTATTGTTTTCACGCAAAACATTAATACTAAGCAATCCTCCGCTTTCTTTATGTAATAGTCCGTGCCATATTGCATTTTCAATAAAGGGTTGAAGCAAAAGAGGAGGAATCATAATGTCATCTGTCGACTCATCAAGTTCAATAATGTATTCGAATTTATTTTCAAATCGTTTTTGCTCCAGTTTGATGTATGTTTCACAGACAAATAATTCTTCAGTTAAGGCAATTAAATCTTTCTCAGAGTTTTCCAAAATCCGTCTTATGAGTGTAGATAATTCTCCAAGGTAAAAATTTGCTGATAGCTTATCATTAGTAAGCACATAGTTTTGAATGGCGTTCAGAGAATTAAAAATGAAATGAGGATTCATCTGCTTTCGATAAGCAAGTTGTTTGTAATTTTCCAAATCTTGTTTCAGTGCACTTTGGAGCTCTTTATTTAAAAGCAGCGATGTGTTGAGTTCATTATTTTTCAGCTCTAACTCATTTTTGCTTTGTGTTAAACGAATCGATAAAGACAGTTTGTTTTTATATTGTTTAAAGCTCAAATAAGCAATACAGATCATTAGCAATGCAATCGCTATAATAAAACCTAAACCATATTTTAACCGGACGATTTTATTATTCGACTCTAACGTTGAAATCTTATTTTTTTGTTTCTCAGCTTTTAAATTTATTATTTCAAGTTCCTTTTTCTGGGATTGAAATTTTGCTTCTTGTGCGGCTATTTGTTTATAAATTTCAACAGAGCTGATGGAATCCTTTAATTCCATAAAGAGATTCAAATAGTTGTATCCTTCCTTGTAATTGTGTGTTTTAACATAACTTTTTGACAGTTGTTCATACCCAATTTGTAATTGATATAAATCATCTATATCCTTGGCCCTTTCAATTCCCGCTATTATGTATGATCTGGCTTTAGTTGAATTCCCTAAATCGTTGTAACACTTACCTATATTGATGAGTGATACACTCATGCCATATTTACTTTTCATTTGTACAGCAATTTGTAATGATTTCTCATAATAATTAATTGCCTTATCGTATTTTTTCTGGTTGTAATAGAGAACACCAATATTGTTTAAAATTGAACCTTGTCGATCTATTAAATTTTCTGCAACTGCTAACTTTAGACTATTGGAATAGGTCTTTAATGCTTCTTTATATTGGTGATTCACTGCGTAAAGGTTCCCCAGTATATTGTAAGCGATGATCAACATAGAATCATTTTTTAAATCCTGAAAGATCATTTTTGCCTGTGTCACATATTCCAGTGATGAAGGATAGTTTTTGAGTTTCCCGTAAATCATTCCGACCCGGAGATAACTTTCTCCTAATTGAATGCTGTCATCGCTTTCGTTAAAAGCTTCTATTGCGTTTTGATAATACAGTGTTGCATTTTCAAAATCGGAACGATGAAAAGCTTTTTTAGCTTTAAAAAATTGTTCGGAAAACGTTTGTTGTCCAAAACAAAAAACGCTCTTCGCAAAACAAACGAAGAGTAAAAGAATCAAATTGAAGATTGACTTTTTCATTATCCGGTCCTTCTCGTTACAATAATTGTAAAGTTATGCTATTAAACAATGAAAAATTCTTTTCATTAATTGCAATAATGGTGACATGAGTTGTCTTTACTCAAATGCCACCATCATTACAAGCCTTCCAAAGGAATGTTATTTCATTATAGTAAATTTTTCTCTTACTGATTGGTTTGAATTGGATTGTATAAAATAGAGACCATTACTGTAATTGGTCAAATCAATTATTTCCATCTGATTGGCGTAAAGTTGAATGGTTGCAATCGTCTGACCAAGAGAATTACAGATGTTAAAATTGTCCGTCAAAATAGAAGAAATTTTTACATTATCTATTGATGGGTTTGGAAAGATGGAAAGAGCATTAGAAATTAATACTATTTCTGAAGTACCGGCAGTAGAGATCGTGCTATCTCCATACTCCCATAAATCATTAAAATAATTTTGAACCTGCTCACCTGAACCGGCATACCCTTTATTGCCAATAGCAAACCCAAAAGTAAATTGACGATTTCCCCCGGGAAAGCTTTGTCTTTGTGTCCATGTGTTTGAAATTTGGTCATACTCCCAAAAGTCATGGCAGTAAAGTGGTAAACTTGAATTAATATAAACTCCTGTACCAATGAAACCTTTGTTTCCAAGCGAAAATGCAAATGCGTAATTTCTCCCTGCTCCTATAACACCGTCAGTTGAAGGCAAACTTGCTTTCGGAGTCCAGGTATTCAGTGTAGGATCATATTCCAAAAGATCGTTCGGGTAATAATTATTCGCTCCTTCGTCTCCTCCTGAACAGATGTATCCTTTATTTCCGATAGCGAATCCAGCTGCACCATATCTGTTGGCTGGAAGGTCTGCTTTTGCTGTCCATACATTGGTTACGGGGTTGTATTCGTAAAAATCCTTTTTCAAAGACATTGTGTTATCCCAGCCGGAACCTATGTACCCCTTACCATTCAATGCAAATGCAGCACAAGATTTTCTTGGTGTCCCTGCAAAATTTTGTTTTTGTGTCCATGTATCAGTGGCTTGATTCCATTCCCAAAAGTCTTTGGATTCAGCACCGGTTGAAACCATAGTTCCAGTACCAACATATCCTTTATTACCAATGGCAAATGCAACAGCATTATATCTGGTACCACCCGGGAAATCTGCTTTTGAAGTCCAGGTATTGGTAGCCTGATCATACTCCCATAATTTGACAGAGCCACTTCCACTTCCATCAGTTCCTGTTACGACATACCCTTTTGCTCCAATTGAAAAAGCTGCCGCGCCTTGTAATTCAGCAACGGGAAGTGGCGCTTTTCCGGTCCACGTATTTTGCGCAAACAGCAAACTCACCTGAAATGCGAAAAGCATTAGACTCAAAGTAAAATATTTTTTCATTTTAAATAGTTTTTTGATTTAATGTTGTGAATGTATATCTTAAATTAACATCAAAATCTTCCACTTTTTGATTAACGCCCATGACTTTGTAAAGTGCGAAAATCCAGTCAATTAAGTTAAAACTGCCAAGTTTTTCCTTTTGACCAAACAAATGATGCTCTGGCTTATGTGGAAAGCGGTCGCTCCAAAGGAAAAGTGTGGTGAAAATGAAATAGTTGATTTAGTGCAATTTTCTCCTTCTTTTTCACTCTCCGTTCTCGTTCTGAAAAGAAAAAGCTCTGAAGAACAGAGTATCCCGATAGCTATCGGGAGTGAGAGTGAGTATTGAGGGCAAAAAGAAAAAGCGAACTACTTTCGTAACTTCTACTCATTCTCACTCTCCGCTCTCGCTCTGAAAGAAAAAAGCATTTGGGAAAAATCGGGCAGAATGAGAAACAGAACGAGGATGATGTAAAAGAAAAAGCATCACTTTCGCGATGCTTTTTCTTTTTGTGACCCCGGAGGGATTCTAACCCCCAACCCTCAGAGCCGAAATCTGATGCGCTATACAGTTGCGCCACGGAGCCAGGTTGGCCTTTCTGAAATCTGATGTGCGATATCAGCCGCGGCTGACGCCACGGAGCCTTTTAACATCCGAAGTGTTAACAAGGATGTTTTTCAATTGAGTAAATCAATCTAGCCCCAAAATTAGTTCCTTTTTTTAGTTCTCTTGCGATATTTTCCAATAATTTTGAAGAGTATGCGTTTAAACATCAAAACAAATTTCATGCGAAGTCTTCTTTTACTGGTTTTAATGGGCTTATCTTCTGCTGTATCTGCACAGCTTGGAATGGGGCAATGGCGCATGCATGTGGCTGCTTCACAGGCAATTGATGTAGCATATGGAGACGGACTTGCAATGGCAGCTTTGAAAACCGGTGTGATCGAATTTGATGAAGCAGCAGGTGAAACAAAAATTTACAATGACCAGAACGGGCTTTCAGATATCATCGTGTCGTGTATAATTTATGATTCGGGAACAAAGTCTTTTTTTATCGGGTATGATAACGGAAACATTGATCAGCTTTATTCGGATGGAAGCATCGTAAATATTCCGGCCGTAAAGCTGGCTTCAATCCCGGGAAACAAACGGATCAATAGTTTTACATCCAAAAACGGAAGGGTATATGCCGCAACAGGGTTTGCGATTATCGTACTGGACCCTGTCAAGCATGAAGTAAAGGACACCTACAATCCGTTCAGTGTTCCAAAGAATTACCAGTCTGTTTTGTTTGTGAACGACTCTATTTATGCATTGCACAACGATGGAATGGTAAAAGCTTTTGCAAATAATCCGCTTTTAGGAAACCCGAACAACTGGAGTGTGGATACCCGTGTGGACGTACCAGCTTTGGATATTTTTTATCAGAAGGCCGGGGTTTACAATAATGAATTGTATGTTTTGGCAAAAAAGGAAGCCTACGGAGGCGATTCGATTATGAAAGTGACTTCGGGTGGATTGCAGGAGTTTATCGGTCACCAGTTTAGCATGGAGATTGTAAATTTCCAGATTATCAACAATAAGTTCGGGGTGAGTTTTTCGGATTCCTACTTGCTTTTTAATGAAGATAATTCCGTTTATTTTAATATTGCCAACTATTCGAATCCGGCGCCTCAGATACGTGCCGCTGTATATGACGGGAGTAGTTATTGGGTTGCAGATTACAAGAACGGACTAGTTAAGTACGATGCTTTCGGAACAGCCAGGATTATTTCAACGGAAGGTCCTCCGAAGAATGATTTTTTCAGTATCAATGGAAACGAAGGAAAGATTGTGGTAACAGCCGGAACAATTGATCGTGTATCCTTGAGTTTCAATCTGCCGGGAGCATACGCGATGAAAGAAGAAGATTGGACCTTGTTCGACAAGTCCACTCAGTCAAGCTTATGGTCAAGCGGAGTCTGGGATATTGGTGCTGCTGCAATTAATCCGAAGAACCTGGATGAAATAGCTTTGGGAGGTTATTGTGAAAATGGGGTAAGCATTGTGAACGGTTCACAAATCACCAATGTTTATGGAGCTTCCAATTCCATTTTGGAAAATACTGCTTTGGGAAATAATATGACGTGCATTACCGGTCTGGAGTATGATGAAGACGGAAACTTATGGATTGTCAATGCTTATTCTCCCAAGTTATTGAAAGTCCGCGCTGCAGACGGAAGCTGGTACGCGATGTCTACGAATTCGTTGGTTTCAAATGCTTTTGCATCTGAATTGGCGATCGATTACAACGGCAATAAATGGGTTGGTGTATACGGAAAAGGATTGATGGGATACAAGGATAACGGAACTATTTCGAATACTTCGGATGATATTATCCGGGTAATGCAAACGGGTTCCGGTTCCGGAAATATGCCTTCTGATAATGTAACTGCCTTGGCCGTGGATTTCGATAATGAGATCTGGATCGGAACGGACAACGGATTAGCGGTTTTATACAATAGTGACGGAATTTTCGCTACTGCCGGAACAACCGATGTTTCGCGTATTTTGGTGACTTATGACGGAAACGTCGAGATGCTGCTTGGAAACTCGTATATCTCGGATATTGAAATCGATGGAGGTAACAGAAAATGGATCGGGACCGCCGAGTCGGGAGTGTTCCTGGTTTCAGCAGACGGACAGGAGGTTATTTCAAACTTCAATAAGGATAATTCCCCGATGATCTCCAATACGGTTTTGGATATGGAATTCAATCAACTGACCGGAGAATTGTTTATCATTACGGACAACGGCATGGTATCTTATCGTGCAGATGCAACTTACGAAGATCCGGATTATGCTTCAACAACCGTTTTCCCGAATCCGGTAAAACCTGATTTCTCGGGTCCGATTACCATCCAGGGAATCAAATACGGAAGTGACGTGAAAATCACAGATGCAGCCGGGAATTTAGTGTATAAAACCACTTCGAACGGCGGAACCGCAACCTGGAACGGTAAAAGACTGACCGGTGAAGAAGTAAGCTCGGGAGTTTATTTTATCTGGACTGCTCCAACCGAAGGAAAAGGGAAGAAGGTAGGTAAAGTGGTGGTCATCCGATGAAAATTACCGATAAAGCAATTGTTTTATCCCGCTTACCTTATTCCGAAAGCAGTTTAATCGTCAATCTGTTCACGCTCGAATCAGGGCTTCAGACATTTTTATTTCAGGGGGCCAAAAAGAAAAAGGGACTGATCCTATTTCCCCTGGAATTGGTAGAAATTACTTATTACAAGCGAAACGACAGCAGTTTGTTGAAACTGACGGAAATGCAAAGTTTAGAACCTTTGCATCAATTGCTGGAGAATCCTTTGAAATCAAGCATTGCTTTTTTTATTTCGGAGTTGATGGTAATCTGTTTAAGAGATAATCACCAGGATAAAAAATTATTCGGGTTTTTAAGTGATGAGGTCCATTGGCTGAATGCAAGTGAAGAACTGAGTAATTACCTGGTTTGGTTATTGGCACAGGTCTCGAAATTGGAGGGTTTTCAGCCGGAAATTAAAAGCAGCAATCCGAAATATTTTGAACTGCAGGAAGGAAAATTCACCAACGAATTGCCTTTTTTGCCATCATACCTGGAAGAACCCTGGCTGCATTGGCTTGTGGACAGTTTACAATACGACAAATTGGAATTCCTGGCACTTTCCATTCCGAAAGAAGAACGTGTAAAGTTGATAGATGCCTGGCTGGAATATTACCAATTCCATGTAAGCGGTATGCGTAAAATGAAATCCCTGGAAGTAATACGGACAGTTTTTAACTAGTAGGGGTGCGATTAATCGCACCCCTACTAGTTATTATGATTTTCGTTCAATCTCCTTCAAATTCTCCATTTTCTTTGTTGCAAGGAAACCATTGATGTCATCAAAATGTGTTTTCACCTGTTTGTTTCCAAACTCATAAACCTTGGTTACCAAACCATCCAGGAAATCCCGGTCGTGGGAAACCAAAACAAGTGTTCCGTCAAAAGCGTTCAACGCATCCTTGATGATATCCTTCGTTTTCATGTCCAAATGGTTCGTCGGCTCATCCAGGATCAATAAATTGACAGGTTCGAGTAGCAATTTGATTAAGGCCAAACGCGTTTTTTCTCCTCCTGAAAGCACTTTTACCTTTTTTGTTGATGAATCCCCGCCAAACATGAAAGCACCCAGGAGATCTTTTATTTTGGTCCGAATATCGCCTTCAGCGATGCGGTCAATGGTTTCGAAAATGGTCAATTCTTCATCCAGCAAAGAAGCCTGGTTCTGTGCAAAGTACCCGATTTGAACGTTGTGGCCCAATTCCAGGTTTCCGTCAAAACCGATTTCTTTCATGATCGCTTTCACTAATGTCGATTTTCCTTCTCCGTTTCTTCCCACGAAAGCAACTTTTTCACCTCGTTCAATGGTCACATTCACATCGTTGAAAACGGTATGATTGTCATACTTTTTACTCAAATCGGTAATCACAACCGGGTAGGAACCCGACCGGGGAGCGGGAGGGAATTTCAAACGCAAGGCAGAGTTATCTACTTCAT
>CBFGPJ010000124.1:0-7683 GCA_965650615.1 uncultured Fluviicola sp.
AGGAATTACCGGTCAACCTAGTTACCACTGGGAAGGACCAAATACCGGCGGACCAAATCAAATCGATGCAACTGTAATGCAAAACCTTGCACCGGGATGGTATGTATTTACCATTACTGATAACGTGTGTTCAGTAACTGACTCTGTATTCCTTACAAGTGAACCTGGACCGATTGCAGATATGACTTTAAGTGCGGTTGGAGGATGTAATCCACTGACGGTCACGTTCACAAATAACAGTCAGAACGCGACAACTTACGAGTGGTATTTTGACAATGGCAACAATGTTACTGTAAATGATCTGAGTTCACAAACACAAACCTATACTTCTTCAGGAGATGAAATAGCATTGATTGCAATCAACGGACCATGCAGAGATACTGCTTTTGCATCCGTAGAAATCGTAGAATGTGGCTGTACAGATCCATCAGCAACAAACTATGATCCGACTGCAGTTCAAAACGATGGCTCATGTATTTACCCTGAACCAAGCGTGATTGTACCAAACATCTTTACACCGAACGGCGATTCAAACAATGATGTATTCAAACTAACAACTGTGAATGCAGTAGAAGTAATCTTGAAGATCAACAACCGTTGGGGAAATAATGTATATGAAGGTTCAGGATTAGACCCGCATTGGGATGGAAAAATCAACGGGACTCTTGCACCGGATGGAGTTTACTTCGTTCAGTACACGGTAAGAGGATTGATGGGTAAAGAAATTACCGGTCAGGGATTCTTGCAATTGATCAGACAATAATCAATACAACATAAAACACGTAGGGGCGGAAAATTTTCCGCCCCTACGTGTTTTTATATTCTGTTTTTTTAATAATTCATAGCCACCAATGTCTTTCCTTCCATTTCCAAAGGAGCAGCAATTCGCATCCGATCCAGGATCGTTGGAGCAACATCAGCCAGGATCCCCGAGTTTAATAGAATTTGTTCGTTATTGGTTACCAAAATTACCGGCACCGGATTAAGTGAATGAGCAGTGTTCGGTGATCCGTCTGCATTAAAAGCAACATCGGCATTTCCATGGTCAGCAATAATTATCAGCTCGTAATTTAACCTGGTGCAAAGATCAACGATCTCGCCCAGGCAAGAATCAACCGTTTCAACAGCTTTTACGATCGCATCATAAACTCCCGTATGACCAACCATATCCGGATTGGCAAAGTTTAAACAAAAGAAATCCGGTTCATCGGTTCGTAATTCTTCCAGGATCCGTTCTTTCACTTCAGGAGCACTCATCTCCGGTTGCAGGTCATAAGTTGCCACCTTTGGTGATTTTACCAGTATTCGGGATTCTCCCTTAAATTCTTTTTCCCTTCCTCCGTTGAAGAAGAAAGTAACATGCGGATATTTTTCCGTTTCTGCAATGCGGACCTGAGTGCGGTCCATTTTACTCAGAATTTCTCCCAGTGTATTGTGCAGGTTATCTTTCTCGAAGATGACGTGTACGTTTTTAAACTTGGCATCGTAGCGTGTCATTGTATAATAATCGATACGCAAAGGTTTCATTCCGTATTCAGGGAAAGCTTGTTGTGTCAGGGCCTGGCTGATTTCTCTCGGACGATCGGTCCTGAAATTGAAACAAATAACCGTATCACCGTTCTGGATCAAACCGTCTCCGGAGTTGCTTACCAGGGGTTTAATGAATTCATCCGTGATGTCTTCCTCATAGCTCGCTTCAATAGCTTTCGCAGCATTGGAAAACGGAGTTCCCGTTCCTTTCACCATAGCATCATAAGCCACCTGAACACGTTCCCAGCGATTGTCCCGGTCCATAGCATAATAACGCCCTACGATGGATGCAATTTTTCCGGTAGACTGTTTCATGTGGTCTTCCAATTTTTGGATAAAACCTAAACCACTTTTCGGATCGCAGTCTCTTCCATCTGTAAAAGCATGTACCCAAACATTTGTCAATTCATAACTTTTGGCCATGTCAAGCAAAGCGTGTAAGTGTTCTTGTGAACTATGTACTCCGCCGTTGGAGACAAGACCGATGAAATGGACTTTGCTGCTGTTCTTTTTTGCTTTTTCAAAACAACTGACAAGCGTCGGATTTTTGAAAAATGCACCATCCCGGATGGATTTATTGATGCGGGTCAATTCCTGGTATACAATACGTCCTGCTCCGATATTCAAATGACCGACTTCGGAATTTCCCATTTGTCCGTCCGGCAGGCCTACAGCTTCACCACTCGCATTTAAAGTACTGTGCGGGTATTTCTCAAGTAATGAATCCATTACCGGAGTTTTCGCGTTAAAAATAGCATCTGCTTTTGATTGGTCGCCAAGTCCCCAACCATCTAAAATTATTAAACCAACTTTTTGATTATTCATCATAAGGCATTTGTATTTGGAAACATGCTCCCGGCCCTTCGACTTTGATAAGGCGAAGATTTCCGCCTAAAGTCCGGGCACATTCTTTTGCTATAAATAAACCGAGCCCGGTTCCTTTTGTTGTGCGTGTTTCCTCGTTTTCTAAACGATTGAATTTTTTAAATAAAAGATCCTGTTGTTCCAATGGAATTCCTTTCCCATAATCTCTGACATCAATCAAAACGGTACGATCAGTTCCTTTTGAAACATTCAGTTCCAGGCCTTTTTCAGTGTATCCGTACTTGAACCCGTTTTCAATGAGATTATTGAGAATATGGGTGAAAATGAGCGGGTCGGTTTCCAATTGAATATCCTCAAAGTCGTTCATGTGAATCGAAATATTGAATCGTTTCTCCTGGATGTGGATTAACTGTTTCAGGAAATCCTTTAGCGAAATAGAGGTCATCAAACGTGGCATTGCTTGCTGTTCAAGCCTGGAAGCAGTTAAGATCTGTTCTACTAAATTCTCCAGCCTGCTTGATTCATCCAGTGCTTTTTGGATCAACTCGATTTGTTTTTCTTCGCTTAACTTGTGTTTTTGAATAGTTTGCAAATAAAGTTTGGTTGCTGCAAGCGGAGTTTTTAATTCATGCGTAACAGACAGCATGAAATTATTCTGCTGGCGAGCCACTTGAATTTCTTTCTTAATGGAACGTTTAATTTTCCAAAGCCCAAAAAGCAATAATACCAGGAAGACAGAACCTTCGCCGATGATCATTACGATTCGCTTGGTAATTGTTTGGTGTGTATGATGAGATGCACGGGTTAAATCAATAAGATGATAGCCCCACCAAAGGAATTGAATCAGTACGTAAGCACCCAGCAAGTATACGAAAACAGTTGTGGGTTTTTTCAGCATTTCTCTTAGTAAGCGCGTTCGTTTTTGCCTTCAATATAATTAATAAAAGCTTTATTCACGACTTTATTCCCTCCAGGTGTCGGGTAATTCCCCGTGAAATACCAGTCTCCTGTATTTCCCGGACAAGCCTTATGAAGGTCTTCTACCGTCTGATATACAATATTCACTTCCGCTTTGATATTTTCCGGGGTTAGCATTTTTGCAATCTGGGCAGAGATTTCTTCAGCTGTGAAAGGAGCATAGATCTCTTTTACGTAGTTTACAATCTGCTCTTTCGGTAATTTCTCCTGTTCTTTTGATTTGCGGTAACATTCGTCAATAATGTGTTGTCTGCCGCTTTCCTTTAATAAGGTAATTGCAGCATCAAAAGCAATGAAATCGCCCATTTTAGCCATATCGATCCCGTAACAATCCGGGTAACGGATTTGCGGAGCTGATGAAACAACCAGGATGCGTTTCGGTTCCAAGCGGTCTAAAATGCGTAAAATGGATTGTTTCAAAGTTGTCCCTCTGACAATACTGTCGTCGATCACGACCAAATTATCTTTTCCACGAACTACCGAGCCGTAAGTGATATCGTAGACTTGTGCAACCATGTCGTCCCGTGCATCATCCTGTGTGATGAAAGTGCGGGCTTTTGCATCTTTGATTGCGATTTTTTCGATACGTGCTCTGCGATTCAGGATTTCCTTCAGCTGTTCCGGGCTTGGTTTTCCATCAATAGACAGTAACTGCTCGTATTTTTGTTCGTTCAGATAATCTTCCAATCCTTTGATCATTCCATAGAAACTGCCTTCAGCGGTGTTCGGAATAAAGGAGAAAACGGAATTATCCAAATCGTAACCGATTGTTTTCAATACATTCGGAACCACGTTACGACCCAGGTTTTTGCGTTCCTGGTAGATGTCGTAGTCATTTCCACGAGAGAAGTAGATGCGTTCAAAAGAACATTTTGCAGGAGTTTTCGGTGTATTGATCTCCACTTCGGAAACAGTACCGTTTTTCTTGATGATCAAGGCATGCCCCGGAGTTAACTCCTTAATTTCGTCGTATTTTAAATTAAATGCTGTTTGAATAACCGGTCTTTCCGAAGCAACAACGCATACTTCCTCATCTTCAAAATAGAATGCCGGTCTGATTCCGTTTGGATCTCTCAATACAAAAGCATCTCCGTGACCAAACAATCCTGCCATAGCATATCCACCATCCCAAACTTCTGAAGATTGTTTCAGAATTTGAGGAATATCAATAGTTTCGGCAATTTTCTTATAAATATCCTGGCTGTTGTAACCCAAAGCCTGATATTTTTGAACCAATTCATCATTTGCAACGTCCAGGAAGTGACCGATTTTTTCCAATACGGTAACGGTATCTGACTTTTCTTTTGGATGCTGTCCGATTTCCAACAACACATCGAATAATTCGTCTACATTCGTCAGGTTGAAATTCCCTGCAACAACCAGGTTTCTGGTAATCCAGTTGTTTTGTCTTAAGAACGGATGGCAACTCTCGATTGAATTCCTACCAAAGGTTCCGTATCTTAAGTGTCCCAGGAATAACTCTCCTGTAAAACCGGCATTTTTCTTCAGATAATTGACATCTTTCAATAATTCCGGGTTCTCTTCCCCGATTTCATAGAATCGTTTATTGATATGGTCAAAAATGTCTTGAATGGGTTTCGGATCGATGCTTCTGTAGCGTGAAATATAACGCTCACCCGGTTCCATGTCTAACTTAATGTTTGCAACACCTGCACCGTCTTGTCCACGGTTGTGTTGTTTTTCCATTAAAAGATGAAGCTTGTTTAAACCATAAAAAGCCGTTCCGTACTTATCAACATAGTATTGTAGTGGCTTTTTTAATCGAATGAGTGCGATTCCGCATTCATGTTTAATTGCATCGCTCATGGGCATCAAAAATCTTGGTGCAAAGGTACGGATTCTAAATCGATTCAGGTGAGAAATATTTCACCAAAAAACAACTTTTTATTGAATTCATAGTCTAGTAAATACAGGTAAATAAATAACATTCTTTGTGTTTTTTTATTTTGAATTGTATTTGTAAATTCGTTTGATGTTTTGTCGCGTTTTTTTAACGGTAATGTGTTTGTATTCAGTTGCTTTCGGGCAGACTGAAAATATATTGCTGCACCCGAACGAAGGACAATGGGATCCGAAGATCCATTTCACTGTAGATATGCGCCAGGGATCCATGCTCATTAACGAAACGGGGTTTGCCTATTTTCTGCACGATGCGATGGACCACAATCACGAATCGAAGGAAAATGAATCGGCAGAACATAAAAAAATTCATTGCCAGGTCTTGAAATCCGAATTCCTGAATACTTCCTGGAAAGGCACGAAGACAAAAGGGAAATCGAGCCAGTCTTATCGCAATTACTACCAGGGAAGTGATCAAAGTAAATGGAGATCAAAAGTATTCAGTACGGATAAAGTCATTTACGACGATGTTTACGAAGGAATTGATCTGACCGTTGAAGGAAAGGCAGATTTTTTAAAATACTCTTTTGTACTTGCCCCGGGAGCAGATGTCAAACAGATCGTTACAAAGATTTCAGGAAGCAAGGAAGTCTTTCTTCGGGAGGGAGACCTGGTAATCCGTACCGATTTTGGAGAAATTATTGAAAAAGAACCGGTGGCCTGGAATCTTCACAACGGAAGAAAGTCAAAAGTTCCTGTTCAGTTCAAGCTTGAAGACGGATTGCTGACTTATGAGTTTCCGAAGGGGTTTTCCGAATCAGACACCCTGGTTATCGATCCGGACATTGTTTTTTCTTCGTTTACGGGGTCAACTATGGACAATTGGGGAATGACTGCGACACCGGATCTCGAAGGAAACCTGTATGCAGGTGGAATTGTATTCGCCGGACCGGGAGCCTATCCAACCACCACCGGCTCCTATGACTTAAGTTTTAACGGCGGAAATTCATATCCTTATGGCACGGGAACCCTTCCGGGTTTTGATGTTGCTATTTCCAAGTTCAATGCGCTTGGTACTGCGTTACTTTATTCCACCTACTTAGGTGGATCGGGAAATGAATCGGTTCATAGTTTAGTTACAGACGAACAAGGACATTTGTATGCGCTCGGAGTTACAAGTTCACCCAATTTCCCGACAGTGGCCGGATGTATCGATCAAAGTTTCAATGGCGGGTCAACTATTATTACAAACGAACTGGGATTCCAGGGTGCAGATATGTATGTGTGTCATTTTGATGCGGCAGGCGCCAATCTGGTAGGTTCTACTTATTTGGGCGGAACGGGAACGGATGGCATCAATGCAGGGAATTTATACTTTAACTATGGGGACCCATTCCGAGGAGAAATCGTTGTAAAGTCGGGTCAGGTATATGTAACCAGTTCCACGGCATCTACGGATTTCCCTTTGGTAAGTGCCTTTCAAAGTACCTTAAATGGAGGGCAAGATGCTGTGGTCATAAAAATGAATCCAGGATTAACATCCTTGCTTTGGTCTACTTATGCCGGCGGTTCAGGATACGATTCCGGGAATTCGATTCAGATTTCGAGTACCGGTGAAGTTTTTGTTTCCGGAGGAACTACTTCCTCTAATATGCCGTTCACAAACGGGAATGATCTTACTTATAACGGTGGTATTGCGGATGCTTATATCATGCGTTTTTCCGGAATTTCAGGCCTGGTTCTTTCGGGTACATATAGCGGTACAAATGAGTACGACCAATCATTTTTCGTTCAATTGGATTTGGATGATAATGTTTATATCTATGCACAATCGGAAGGATCTATTCCCATTTCTCCCGGAAGATATGGAGTCGGGAATTCCGGACAATATGTTGCTAAATTTACGACAGACCTGGCAAATTTATCCTGGACAACACCAATAGGATCCGGTTCCGGGCATATTGAAATTTCACCAACTGCATTCCTGGTTTCAAACTGCGGAGAAATTTATTTGGCCGGTTGGGGAGGAAATGTGAATGTGAACAATTCGCCTGGGGCGACAAACAGTAGCTCCAATGGCTTACCGGTAACATCCGATGCCTTCCAGGCAAATACCAATGGGAATAATTTTTGGCTGGCTGTTTTGGAAGAAGATGCAACAGCACTCAATTATGCAACATTTATTGGTGGAACAACCAGTTCCTTTAATCACGTAGATGGTGGAACAAGTCGCTTTGATAAGAATGGGAATATTTACCACGCCGTTTGTGGTGCTTGTGGTGGCGTAAACAATGGTTTTAGTACAACAGATGAAGCATGGTCAACACAGAATCCAAGCCCAAACTGCAACCTGGCAGCATTCAAATTTGAATTGAGTACGATCGAAGCGGTTGTTGCTGCTCCTGATCCATTGGTTTGCTTGCCTGATCCGGTTATCTTCAATAACAACAGTGCAAATGGAAATGAATTTGAATGGGATTTCGGTGACGG
>CBFGPJ010000125.1:0-7682 GCA_965650615.1 uncultured Fluviicola sp.
ATCACGAGACAGAAAAGCCGAAGGAAGTTGGAGAAACAGAATGAAAATGAAGAAAAAAGTCACCATTTCTGATGACTTTTTCTGCTCCCTCTGCTGGGCTCCCCGACGTTCCGCTTCGCTTCAGTCGGGATAAACTTCTCGCCCAGGAATATTAATAAAACTAAAAAGCCTTACATTTCTGTAAGGCTTTCTGAAGCTCCCTCTGCTGGGCTCGAACCAGCGACCCTCTGATTAATCCCGCATGTGCGGGACTCTAACCAACTGAGCTAAATATCCAGTTGGAGTGAAATCCGGGTGACACAATTGTTCAATCAATTTTCGAGACTTCTGTTTTTTAATAAAGCGTTCCATGCGAATGGCCTCGGATTCTGATTGTGAAATTTCAAAAACAGCTGAAAAAATCCAATCATTAACTTTTCCGGTATACTTGTCTTTTGTATTCGTTAAATGCTGTTCTAAACGAAGCCATGGGTCCGAAGAATATCCAACGTAATAACGATCAATAGAAATCGAATAGATAATGTAAATGTAGTAGGTCATACAAAACAAAAAAGTCACCATTTCTGATGACTTTTT
The DNA here is from genome assembly GCA_965650615.1 of uncultured Fluviicola sp. GTDB lineage: Bacteria > Bacteroidota > Bacteroidia > Flavobacteriales_D > Crocinitomicaceae > Fluviicola. The sequence goes on from CBFGPJ010000125.1 coordinate 577, forward strand.
CTGCTCCCTCTGCTGGGCTCGAACCAGCGACCCTCTGATTAACAGTCAGATGCTCTAACCAACTGAGCTAAGAAGGAATCTTGCTTTCGCGGTTGCAAATATAGCTAAAGAATTGTTTTTAATCCAAACTCCGCGAAAAAAAATGAAATTTTTTTTAATAAAATCCAGTACTAGCCTGACTTTCAGCACTAAAAATCGTCTTCGCTCAGTGTAAAATCATCCAAACTTGCATCGCAACCTTCCTCTTCGCATGGTGATTCATTATCATCGATCATGTCAAACGGAAGATCGTCTTCACATTTTGCAGGTCTTAAAATGTTCGTTCTGGATACATTCAATCGGATTTCAGATCTGGAGGAACCATCCTCCTGGGAAAAGGATTTCGCAAAAGGTGTTCCGACCAATTCAACCAATGCTCCTTTTTTTAAGAAATCCAGGATGCGCATGTTCGCACCTTCTTTTTTCCAAATCGTGCAATTTACCCAAGTCGTTTTGGTCCTTGCTTCTCCGGTACGCTTATCGCGCCAATTCTTATTGTGCGCAACCGGAAAATTCACTGCAATGACTCCGCGCTCCATTTGTTTCACAACGGCGTCCTTTCCAATATTTCCAATTAAGCGTGTTTCAAAAACAGTTGCCATATTTTATCGATGGTAAATTAATGTGTTTCAAGCATGTCCTCAACAAAAGTAATACATTTCAAGTTAATTCTTTCTTTCTACTACGATTGAATCGGGGAAACCCTTCTTTTTCACATCATTACAATATTCCTCCGCTTCTGATTTGGAAGAGAAATTTCCGGAAAAATACTTATAGCGATATCCCGTTTGTGAAACCTGCGAACGACTTACTGCATGCTTCAAATTCTTAAACCCTCCCTTTTCGGTATCCAGCCATTCCTTCGAGCTCATGATCTGAACACTGAAGTTTTTTTCGGTTGAAGCGGTAGAATTTGTATTATTCGCCGGACTTTCCGACTTTTTGGTAAATGAAATGTTCTTGTGAGTTTCCTGCAAATAACCCCTCATTGCACGGAATAAAGCGGATGCAATAACATCCTGACCTGCTGTGGTGTTTAAGTAATTGGCTTCCGAAGCATTGGTCATAAAGCCGCATTCAACCAAAACACTGGTCATTTCAGTGAATTTCAATACTTGCAATGAATGTTCCCGGTCATCCGAATCCTTTACACCTCTTGACTTGCGCCCTGCCCGTGTCTTGAATTCGTTTTCGAACGCTCTTGCCAACTTCACGGATGCCCTTGAACTCATGGAATGGACATGTGACTCGGTCCCTTTGATTTTGGTATTTGGGCTGCCATTGATGTGTACCGAAATAAAGTAATCCACATTTTTCGAATTGGCCATACTCACCCGATCATCCAATGTTGGATACCGATCATCCGTTCGTGTGTATAAAACCGTCACGTTCTCCAGGCGCTCTGAAAGGTAAGCACCGAATTTCAGGGCAATTTTCAGGTTCAGGTCTTTTTCCGGAAGTAAATTCTTATCCGCAGCTTCATGACCGGGATCTGAACCTCCATGGCCCGGGTCAATAAGGATCGTTATTCCCTGACCGAAGGACGCAAAGGAAAGTGCGATAAATACCAAAATGGTGTAAACTAACTGCATAGTACAAATTTAAAGGGCAATTAAACGCCATTCGGAACTATTCCAAAAGGTTACTAAATAGTAAATGTTAATTTTCTATCTTTGCGCCGTGAAAGCAACTCTTATTATTTCCGTATACAAAGACGTCAGTGCGTTAAATGCCGTTCTTAGAAGTGTTGCTTCACAAAAAGAAAAAGATTTTGAAGTCATCATTTCTCAGGATTGTGACGATTCCTGTTTTGATGAATTGATTGAAAAATTCCGAGGTTCGTTCCCTATAAAACACCTGCAGCAACCCGACCAGGGCTTTTTGAAGACTAAAATGCTCAATAAAGCCATTCGCGCATCGGAAAGCGACAAGCTGATCTTTATCGACGGAGATTGCGTGCTTCATCCGCGTTTTGTACAGCAGTATGTGCGTTATATCCAAAAAGGCAGATTTTGTATTTCGCGCAGAGTGAACCTGGATGCTGAAACTTCCCGCAAAATCCGCGATGGTGAACGAACTGTTCCGGGTTACCTGGAAATGATCCGCAATAAAAGTACAAGCGTCGAAGAAAGCTTTCCTTTATGGAGTCTGTTGCAGCGAAAATTAGTGCCTTTATTGGGATCCAACATGGGATGGCACAAAGCTGACCTGATCAGGATTAACGGATTTGATGAGACTTATGTCACCCCGGGATTTGGTGAAGATACAGATATTGAGTTCAGAGCACGAAAAGCAGGAATTGTTCCGTTTTCAACCCGTTATAAGGCCATTCAGTATCATTTATTCCACGAGCGACCTAATCGCGAAAACCTGGTAAAAATCAGTAAAGACCTGTTTGCTGAACGTAAAAAACGGGAAGATTATCGATGTCAGTTTGGGCTGGAAACCCTTGATCATTGAAAATGTAAGATTATATTTTAATAGCAGTAGGGGTGAAAAATTTTTCACCCCTACTATTTTTTATTCCATTTCAACTATAAATAGATCTGAAGCAATCGCATCTGCCAACAACCTTCCGGCTTCAGTCAAGACAATGAAATCTTCGGTTTGGACAAGTAAATTTTTATCTTCGTAATTCCTTACGATCTGATACCATTCTTTATCTGGGCTGATATTTTCAAATAATTGTTTCTTCGAAACTCCCCATTTTGTGCGCAGCCCGATCATCAGGTTTTCATTAAAGCGATCAAAGGCTGAAAGCACTTCAATCGTTTCCGGTAAAACTCCTTTCTTCAGTTCTGTCATATACACCCTGTTATTTGCCTGGTTCCAATAACGTTCCCGGTGATTGTAGCCATGTGCCGACGGGCCGATTCCCACATACTTTGCTCCTTTCCAATAGGATGTATTGTGCCTGGAATAATGTCCGTTTCGGGCAAAATTGGAAATCTCGTACTGTTCATACCCGGCTTCCTTCAAGGTCGAAACCAAACATTCAAATTGCTCGGATTGCTGCTCATTCGAAGAAACCGTCAATTTTCCCTCCTTCACCCATTTGGATAAAGCCGTTTTGTGTTCCACTGTCAGGCAATAAGCGGAAAGATGTTCCGGATTCAATGCTATAACCTGAAGCAATTGATCCTTCCATTCTTCAAGGGTCATATCCGGTAAGCCATACATTAAATCGAGGCTCAGTTCATTAAATCCAACTTGCTTTGCATTCCAGACCGCATTTAAACTATCAGCAGCCTGATGGCTCCGGTTCATCCAAAGCAACTGGTGATCATTGAACGATTGAATCCCGATACTCAAGCGATTTACACCCAAATCCTTCCACTGATTTAAATTGTCCAATGAACAATCATCCGGATTGCATTCCAGGGTAATTTCAACCTGGTCGCTAACATGGTAATTGGATTTCACCTGGTTGATCAGCTTTTTTAATTGGGCCGAAGTCAGGATGCTCGGCGTTCCACCACCGAAATAAATAGTTTGAAATTGATCGTTCTTCCAGTCTTTTGATCTGATCTCCATTTCTTTACATAAAGCCTCCACCATTTCATCCTGGTACGAATGATTGGTCGAAAAATGAAAGTCGCAATAACTGCATTTTTGGGAGCAAAACGGGATATGGATATAACAACCGGACATGGTACAAAATTAGGCATTAATCACGCGGTTTGGTGCGATCAAAATCTTCCTGTTTGGATCAAATGTTAAAAAACGCTTTTAATTTTTACCATAACACAAAAAGATATACTTTTCAAATATGGGATTTAAAGAACAACAGGCAGCCATTCAACGAGAATTAGATCGATTTATCGACTTATTGGGGGTTTTATTGCCGCGTTACTCTAAATTACTGAAGCTCAAAAATTTAACGGAAGATGAATTACACGAATTAGGCGAAATTGAACACTTCCTGATTGGTGTAACGGGTCGTATTTCCGAAATCAAACAAGTACTGGAACAGGATGTTTACGGACATTCTTTGGACCTGTATTACAAACTAAAAGCTAAGGCCAATTTAGGGGATGAACATGCCGCAAAAAAACTAAGTCGTTTACGCGATTCGTTCAATGACTCCATGATATCAATCAACTGGAACTAGGTATCATTCGAAAACATGCTCCAATAAAAAAACCGCTGAATCGCTTCAACGGTTTTTTCAATATATAAAATTAGTTCAACCGAGATCGAAAAAGATTCGAATTTTATTACCCAATTGTACTCTTCTAAGAAACAACTGCTATAACGATCAGAATACTAGCAACAAATATGCACAAGCTTATAATGGCGCACGTTCTTCCTGCTTTTACCTTTTTGTAAGATGATTCTGTATATTGCTGAGGATAATCCCGGTAAAGAGCCAACAACTTGCTTGATTTTGTTAGGGTAATAATCGACAAAATTAACCCAATTATTCCCATCCCAAATGGAATCGCAATAATTCCCATCGCCAGGATACCACCTGCTCCGTCCAGATCCTTTACCGGTGCAGAAGTCCTTGCAACCGAGTCTAATGTTTCATTTTCCATATCGTATCAGTATTAGATTTTTGTGGCTCTAAAATAAAAAAACCTCCGAACTATTCATCCGAAGGTTTTAAAACTTTGGTTCAAAGGAGTTGGCTTCGACTTCGCTCAGCCACCTTTGAATCTTGCATTTTTAATTTTGAATTAATTACGGTTTTTCTCTCGTGAAAGCAGGAATTCCTGTAACATCCATTCCCGTGATCAATAAGTGAATATCGTGTGTTCCTTCGTAAGTAACTACTGATTCCAGATTTGCCATGTGGCGCATCATGGAGTATTCGCTTGTAATACCCATACCACCGTGGATTTGACGTGCTTCACGTGCAATATCCAAAGCGATTTCCACATTGTTTCTCTTAATCATAGAAATCATTGCAGAAGTTGCTCTTCCTTCGTTTCTCAATTGTCCTACACGCAATGTGATGAATTGAGCTTTCGTGATCTCAGTGATCATTTCAGCCAATTTCTTTTGTACCAATTGGAAAGATCCGATCGGAACACCGAATTGAGAACGTTCTTTTGAATATCTCAATGCCTGATCATAGCAATCCATTGCAGCACCTAAAGCACCCCAGGCAATTCCGAAACGTGCAGAATCCAAACAGCTTAGCGGAGCTCCTAATCCTGAACGCCCTGGAAGCAAGTTTTCTTTCGGAACTTTTACATTCACGAAGATCAACTCACCTGTTGCTGAAGCGCGAAGTGATAATTTCCCATGCATTTCAGGTGTTGTAAATCCTTCCATTCCACGCTCAACTACCAATCCGTGAATACGTCCGCTTTCATCCTTCGCCCAAACAACAGCGATATCCGCAAACGGTGCATTGGAAATCCACATTTTTGCCCCGTTCAACAAGTAATGGTCACCCATATCCTTGAAGTTGGTAATCATACTTCCAGGGTCAGAACCGTGATCCGGTTCAGTCAAACCGAAACAACCGATCATTTCTCCTGTTGCCAGTTTCGGCAAGTATTTCATTTTTTGCTCTTCGGTTCCGTACTTCCAGATCGGGTACATTACCAATGAACTTTGAACAGATGCCGTAGAACGCAATCCTGAATCACAACGCTCCAATTCCTGCATGATCAAACCATAAGAAATCTGATCCAATCCGGGCCCACCGTATTCTTCAGGAATATAAGGTCCAAAAGCACCGATTTCACCCAATCCTTTCAACAAATGCATTGGAAAAGTCGCCTTTTCATAATGTTCGTCGATGATCGGAGAAACCTCTTTCTTTACCCACGCACGAGCAGCGTCGCGTACCAACTTTTGCTCATCTGTAAGCAATTCATCCATTAATAAATAGTCCGGATGAGAATATAAATCAGATTTCATTTGAGTTTTTTTTCAATTATCGGTGCAAATGTAATGAAATCAAACGAATGAATAAAAAACCGTTCATGAATAACAAAATAGTACTTTTGTATTTGAAAATTATTTCGGTTCATGCAATTAAGCGGACAATTCTTTACTACTTCAGCAACCAATGAGGTAATGGCCCTTACCGAAAGGAGCAACCATTATTCTTATTTGATCATTGCTGCTTTGGGTTTATGTCTCCTATTGATCTCGGCTGCGCGGTTGAGACAACGCGAAATATTTTTGATCCTCGGACAGAATACCTTTTTCTTTCAGAGTTTTTCCGAGCAATATAAAAACGGAATCCGGGAAAACCCGCTTTCTTCCATTTTTTTGGTCTTTCAATATATCATTATCAGCGGGACCTACATTTATTGGTATAATCATTTTTCCCTGGTGGATTTCAATACCTATCAGACAATTGTTCTTACTACATTTCCTGCGATCCTGCTCGTATACCATCTTTTTATGACTTCACTTGCAGGAACAATTACCGGGTTCCGTCAGATTATCCAAGAAGTCAACCAGTTGACTTTAACGATGGCCCAAACAGCCGGAATTGTCATCTTAATTGAGTTCTTTTTCATCTATTTTCAGCCGGAATTAATCACTGAATCCAAATTAATTATCGGCGGAACCTTCTTGTTTTTCATTGTTTTACGAATAATTCGTGCTTTTTATCATGCCATCCAATTGGGTGTGTCATGGTATTATATAATTTTGTACCTTTGGACGCTCGAAATTTTACCTCTTTTGATTGCCATAAAACTGGTATTCCCAAGCGAAATTTCAAGTTGGTTAGGTTAAATAAATGTTGAACGCTAAAACAAAATAAACCTTGAGTATTAAGACAATATTGGTTTCGCAACCGAAACCAGAAGGCGAGAAGTCTCCGTATTTTGATTTGGCCGAAAAATATAAGTTGAAAATTGATTTCAGGCCGTTTATTCACGTGGAAGGTGTTTCTGTTCAGGAATTCCGTACTCAGAAAATAGATATTAAAGATCATACTGCTGTCATATTAACTTCTAAAACTGCTGTTGACCATTTTTTCCGTATCGCAGAAGAAATTCGTTTTGAAGTTCCGGATACAATGAAATATTTCTGTATTTCAGAAGCCGTTGCATTGTACCTGCAGAAATATGTAACATACCGCAAACGCAAAATTT